>JADFWT010000009.1 GCA_015233785.1 Magnetococcales bacterium | reverse complement strand
GGAAGGGCCAATCAGGGAGGTGATCATCCCGCTTTTGATGTTGGTGTTGATGTCGTGCAGGGCCTTGAAGGTGCCGTTCTTTAACAATAACCGCAACAACGGCCCCTATGGTCCCGGTCCTTATGGTCCCGGTCCTTATGGTCCCGGTCCTTATGGTCCCAACAACGGTCCCGGTCCCAACGGATATGGACCCAATGGACCTGGCCCCAATGGCCCACCGCCCAATTTCAATGGACCCAATGGACCTGGCCCCAATGGCCCACCGCCCAATTTCAATGGACCTGGCCCCAACTACAACGGCCCAGGCCCCAATTACAATGGCCCCAATTACAATGGCCCCAATTACAATGGCCCCAATTACAATGGCCCCAATAGACCTGCACCCAATTACGGCCCCAACGGACTAGGCCCCAACTACAGCAGACCCAACGGCCCCAACAACAACGCCCCTCGCTACTACTAAGGCGTAGTTCGCTGCATATGCGCCTACCCAGATGGCGGTCGAATCTTTTACCGCCATCTGGAGAGCACATCTCCCACAAAAGAGAAACAGGATGAGCGCTGAAGGTGTATTCAGGGAAACAGTTTGTGTGCGATAACACAGTAGGCAGCCGCTGATGGAGCAGCGGGGAAATCGCCTGCATACACTACTCAATGACGCGATGCTCTCTCAGTTTGGTCAAAACCTTCTCACGGCTGGCGGGCTTGGTGATGTAGTCGGTACAGCCACCCTGGAAGAAGGCCCGAACAACCTGCTCTTCCGTATCTAAGGCACTGATCATAAAAATCGGCGTCTGGTGTGCCCCTCCCAAACCATGCTCACGCTCCATCTCACGGATCTCCGCCAGGGCATCCTGGCCATCCAGCTCCGGCATCATGATATCCAAACAGATCAGGTCGTAGGGGGTACCATCCTCCAATGCAAACCTCACGGCATCCACCGCTTCACGACCATTCACCGCTTGGTCGCACGCGCCGTAGGGTTCCAACACACCCTGCAATAGAACCCGATTGTGCGCCTCATCATCTGCAATGAGAATTTTCATACTGGCCTCCAACATACACCGTAAAAACGATGTATCCACGATCCTGATCACACGCCTTGATGGGCCGACACTAAATCCACCACATGTTGCAGTTGTGTTTGCAGTTCGGCAAGGTTTTCCCGCGCCTTATCCAAATCACCACGCCGGGCCGACATCACCAGACCAAACGATGCCTTATTCACCCGATCAGCCCCAATCTGTTGGGCATGCTCCCTGATCCAGGTGGCATGAGACTCTACCCGCTTGAGATCCTCCCCCTCCAACGCGCTCTCCAGACGGAATAATGACGCTTGATGGGTCTCCAGAAAACGGCGCCGGGCCTCAAACATCATCGGCTGCTCTTCCCCCAGCGGCGGGGTGAACGGTACACTCTGGATCCGCTTGCGCGCCTGGGCGAGCTTGGCCATCCGCTGGCTCTGCTTGACCTGCAACATCACCTGGGATACCAGATCCAAAAGGTCATCCACCTTGTAGGGCTTGGCCAAAAAAGCGTTCATCTCCACCTCCTGAGCGGCGGCCTCCATACCGACATGCGCTGTAACAGCGATGATCGGCGTGGCAGGATCCACCCCGGACACAGCCCCGGAACGGATGCGAGAAGCTACTGTTAACCCATCGATTTCCGGCAACTGAATCCCGGTCAGGATCAGATCTGGCCGATAGCGGGCAGCCGCCTTCAACGCATCGGGACCGGTCACCGCCGTCTCAACACGATGCTGGTCCAAAACCAGTGCCCGCATGGCGGCCTTGCGGCTGTTGCGTTCTGCATCCACCAGCAGAATATTGAGCGGATCCATCCGACGAAGTTTCTTGGCGCACTTCACCCGGCCATCTTCCGCAATCGCCGAAACATCATGGCCCAGCGCGCTGTTGAGTGCATGAATCAAGACATAGCGGCGCAGGGGTTTCATCAACCGCAAACAGCTCCCAAGCTCATGCCCCCGAGGATGCTCCTGGAGACGATAGCCGGTGGGCAACGCCAAAATCGTGCGACCAAAGTGCTGGGGCACATCCAGCAATAGATCTCCCATGCCCGAGCTTTGAAAATCACTCACCTGCACGCTGATCAATGATGCATCCCATCGGGCTTCAATATCCCGCTCCAGACGTTCGGCCACCGCACGTCCACTGGAGAATGTCTCCACCTCGGCACCGCACAGTTGCAGCAGATGCGACAACAGGCCACGCGCCGTATGATTCTCCTCCACCAGAAGAAAACGACGATCCCGGTAGTCGGTGTACTGGGTAAATATCATGCGGTTTTCAAGGCAGCTCTTCACTTCCAACAGAGCACTGAAGTGAAAAACGCTACCCTTCCCGGACGACCCGGACTCCACCCACATGCGCCCCCCCATCAACGCCACCAACTGCCGGGAGATGGCCAAACCCAGCCCGGTACCGCCAAACTTACGGGTCGTGGAGCTATCCGCCTGGCTGAAGCTGTCGAATATGGAAGCTCGCTTCTCCTCGGGAATACCAATACCGGTGTCGGTGACGCTCACACGCAAAATCATAAAGTTCTGCGGCGGAACAATGGGATTTCCACTCGTTGGATCCACATCCCGATCCGTCATCCAAGCCCGAACCACCACCTCACCTTGCTGGGTGAACTTGACGGCATTACCCACCAGATTGACGATAATCTGACGTAGGCGCGTTGGATCCCCCATCAATACCGACGGCACCTCAGGCGCCACATCCACCAACAACTCCAGGCTCTTCTTGTGGGCGGGAACCGACATGGTCTCACACGCCCGTTCAATAACCTCCAGCGGATCAAAGTCGGTCACCTCCAGATCAAGACGCTTGGCCTCAATCTTGGAGAAATCCAGAATGCTGTTAAGAAGCGACAGAAGCGATTCACTAGATTGCAACACGATACTCAAATACTGACGCTGCTCATCATTCAGGTCGGTCTGCAACACCAGATCGGTCATGCCGATAACCGCGCTCATGGGGCTGCGAATCTCATGGCTCATACTGGCCAAAAAGGCACTCTTGGCTTTACTCGCCTCCACAGCAATGGCCCGCTCCCGCTCCACCCGCTCCATTTTTTTGTACTCGGTGATATCCTTGCCGCTGCCCACCGCCCCCATGACCCGGCCATGGCGATCCTTGAGTAGCGCCGCCGACAACAGGGCCGGAAAGGTGGTGCCGTCTTTACGACGATTGGTCACCTCGCCGGTAAAGACCCCCTCCGACAGCAACGCCTGTTGCACGCGCTGTTCATCACTATGCTCAGCATAGAGGTTCAAAACCGTCTGACCAATAATCTCGTCCCGGCGATAGCCGAAGCCTCGCTCAGCCGCCGGGTTAAACTCCTGAACCACACGGTGCTCATCGCTGCTGATGATAAAGTCGTGGGCACTGTCGATGATGTTGCGGATCAACGCCTTTTCACGGTTCAGCGCCCGGTTCACCTGACGCAACTGCACATGGGTACGAATGCGGGCCAGAAGCTCCTCACGCTGAAACGGCTTGGTGATATAATCCACCGACCCCAGATGAAAGGCTCGCGTAATAGATGAAAGCTGATTTTTTGCCGACAGCACAATCACCGGTAGTCGGCGCATCCTGTCCATCTGACGCATCCGCTCCAGAACCTCAAAACCGGATAGCTTCGGCATCATCAGATCCAGCAGAATCAGATCCACCTCCAGACGTTCCAACATCTCCAAACACTGAAAGCCGTCATCCGCCTGAAGCACATTAAACTCGTGACGAATATTGGCATCCACCACCTCACGGTTGATGGCGTCGTCATCCACCACCAACACATTGGCCACCATCGCATCAATGAGCGGCTGGGCAGGCCGTAAAGCGCGCTCCTGATCGCACGCACCCTCTCCCCCCTCAAACGGCGTCTCCGGCAACGTATCTATCTGCACATCCGGGAGCTCCAGACGCAGATAGTCGGGCTCCTCATCCTGTAGATGCCTCTGCCACAAGGCCAGCAGTTGATCGCGATTAAAATCCACACGATAGGGCAATAGAACCGTAAAAACAGTGCCGCAACCCGGACGGCTCTTCAGTTGAATCGCCCCCCCAAGTCGCTCCAGCGCCTTGGTCAAAATTGAAAGCCCCAACCCCGACCCCTCATAACCACGACTGTCGGAATCAAACCCTTGCTGAAAACGTTCGAACACCTTGGATTGGAACGCTTTTGGAATACCGATGCCGGTGTCCTGTACCGAGATCGCCAGCGCTGGACCGTCCAGTGCCTCCGCCACCACCCGAACATGCCCGTACTGGGTGAATTTGGAAGCATTGCTCAATAGATTCATGAATATATTGTCCAGCGTGTCCGGCTCGCTCCAGATAGAGAGCCCTTCGTCGGCTTCTATCAGTCCCTCTACCCCCTGCTGCTGGAGCTGGTGTTCAAATCGGCCCATGAGACGGGTTAGATACCCCCGAAGCGCAACCTCCTCCAAAGCCAATGGACTCTGCTGATCGGCACGCTTGGAGAAGTCAAGAATCTGGTGCGTGAGTTTGAGCAGGCGCTCTGCTGAATCAACCATCTGGCCGACCGGCTTCAATACAGCCCCCTCCAGCACGCCATAACTCCCCTCCCGGAGCGCAACGCCCAGACCAAGAATACCGTTCAGCGGTGTCTTATACTCATGGGTGATGTTGGCCAGAAAGTCATCCTTCATCCCATCAAGCTCCAGAAGCTCTTTATTCTGACGCTTGATCTCATCATAGGAGGCAGTGAGATTGCCGCGCATACGCTCCAATGCGGCTGCCAAATCTCCCAACTCGTCCCGACGCTTGAGCACAATCGGCGACGAAAGATCCTGCCGCCCCATCGCCTTGGCATGGTCGGTAAGATGCTGGATAGGCCGTGATAGACTGCGCGCCGCCCAGATGGCCATCCCCACCCCAAACAGTGCCAGCAACGAGGCAATGAGCACCAAAACGGTCACCATTCTCTCGCTACTTTTCTCCCCCATGGCTTCAATGCGCTGCCGCATGGCGTTGGACTCACGCTCCAAGAAGGCCAACGACAAGGAGATCTGCACCCCCCCAAGCATCTGCTCTCCCAACCGAATCGGTGCCATAACATGCAGCTCTTCACCATCCCGATGCAGAGAGGCCCCTTGAACCTTTTTCACCGCTTGCAGATCCTGAGGCTCCACCATCTCCCCAAAACTGGGGATATTCTCGTGGCCATCATGGAGAATCATGCCGTTCGAGTCGAACACCACGGCATGCTTGACGTCATTTTGCTGAAGCGCCGCTTTCAGAAGATCATGAATCCCCTCCATGTTGCTCTCATAGAGCGGGTTGGAGAGGTTTTCTGAGAGAAAGCGGGTCATGATGCGGCCCCGCTCTTCGGTCTGCTGCATAAGGGCCGGTTCAACCAACTGGGCACTGGCCTCGGTCACCTGGGCCATGGAGCTGTTGAAGCGATTCAGAGAGGCCGCCGACAGGGTGATTACCGCCGCCAGAATCAAGGAGAGAATGATCAATGTATAGTGGGTTTGCAGCTTCACGACAGAATCCCCCCGGCGTCTGAGGACTGTGAATCAGCCCCTTCTTCGCCAGGAAAAACTATACGCGTCCGGAAACGAGTTTGGAATGCACCTTAGGGCGTTTGAACCTTCTGAACCACCGGCAGAAAGGCCCGAGCCTGCTTAATCTGCTGACGAATAGCGTCGGTGATGCCGTCAAAACGTTTGGTGCGACTGAAGGCATGCAGCACCTTGCGACCTTCGGGGGTGTCATGGGCTGTCAGTAGAACCTCCAGCAGACGCCGGCGAATCTTTGCATCCAGCCCCTTGCGGACCAGCTCCAGCGCTCTGGGCAACGACTGGGTACGCGCAAAAATTCGCAGATTGCGCTTCATGGCCAGAGGCATTGAAGCGGCGGCTTCCCAATCGCCATTGCTGAAGGCCCCGGCTGCCGCCTGTTTGCGAAACACCGCCATGGCCAGATTGATCTCGCCACCCGCAAAAAAGAAACCGACCTTCTCTTTGGAAACGGTAGAACGGAATGTCTTCAACGGGGTGAGTGTCATGCGATGACCCTGGATCAGATGAGCCATGGGCAGCAGAAAGGCCGAGGTGGAACTGGCCTCTTCAAAGGCAATGCGATGACCCACCAGATCGGAGAGGTTCCGAATCGGGCTCTCCTTGCGGGTGAAGAAGACCGTGTGGTACCCGGCAACACCCTTCTTCCAGCGTCTGGCCAAAATCTCAGCACCCGCCTGCTGCTGCATCACCAGCGCCGGAAAAACGGTATCGGTCACCCAATCCACCTTCCCATCTCGCAGATAGGCAACCATCTGCTGAAGATCCTTGGCCATCACCACCTGACTGCCGGTGATGCCAAGATCGGCCATCCGATGCGCCACATAGGCCGCCAGCGGTGCCATTTTTTTATAATCTCTCTTTGGATTGTCAGAGATTTCAGCAAAAACCAGAGGGCGAGCCTGAAGCGGCCACACCACGCCTACCACGTAAACAATAAAAAGTAGGGTTAATACTACCTTAATCGAGGATAATTGGGGACGGGAAGAGACCACCCCCCTCTCTCTCATTGTGGATTGATTCAAGGAATCCCCCCCGCATTGATTCCGCCCTAAAAGAGCTCAAGCCTTTTATTTATTGACGTTATCTTACTAGAGATTCCACGTTGAAAGGTAGGGTTAAGATAATAATGGGCCGTTCAGTTCAGAATGCATGGCGGACAGAGACATCCAGAAATGGTAGGGTTTATACTTAGATTAGTGAAATGACCAATGGGGGCCCGCATGCCCACCATCGGTCTCTTGATCACCATGCCGCACCAAATCCCCCCGACCTCTAACTGGCCCGTGCGTGTTCAAAATTCTCTTTATACCACGCATAGGTGTGCTCCAGTCCTTCACGAAACCCCATGCTGGAGTTCCAACCCAATTTTGACATCCGATCCGTCGCCAACTTTTTGCGCGGTGTACCGTCCGGTTTCGAGGTGTCCCAAATCACCTCGCCCTCATACCCCACCACCTCACGCATCAGATCCACCAGATCACGGATGGAGATCTCCTGACCGACGCCAATGTTGATAATCTCCTCCTCATCATAGTTCTGCATCAGAAACATCAGACCATCCACCATGTCATCCACATGCAGAAACTCCCGCAGTGGCGAACCAGTGCCCCAGGCAGTGATGTTGGGTTGATGCTCAATCTTTGCCTTGTGAACCTTCAGCATCAATGCCGGAAGAACATGGGCGTTCTCCGGGTGAAAGTTGTCCTCGGGACCATAAAGATTGGTGGGCATCACGGATATGGCATTGAACCCATACTGCCGCCGATATGCCTGACAAAGCTTAAGACCGGCGATCTTGGCCACGGCATACCACTGATTGGTGGGCTCCAGCGGCAAGGTGAGTAGCGAATCCTCCGGGATTGGCTGTGGGGCGTGTTTCGGATAGATGCACGATGAGCCCAGGAACAACAATTTTTTGACACCATGACGATAGGCCCCGTCAATAACATTGGTCTGAATCATTAAATTGTTGCCGATGAACTCCGCCGGATAGGTGTTGTTGGCATGAATCCCCCCCACCCGCGCCGCCGCAAGAAACACATGGTCGGGACGCGCCTCGGCATAAAAGGCGTTCACATCCGCCTGATTGGTTAAATCCAGCTCCTGACGCGTACAGGTAAGGATGTTCTGGTAGCCATCCGCTTTCAAACGACGGCAGATGGCGGCTCCCACCATACCGCGATGGCCCGCAACATAAATTCTGTCCTGCTTATCCATAACTACTCCGTTCTTAATGAAGAACTATAAACCCTCACGCGCGACCAACGCCTCACGCTTTGCAATTCTGAAATCCTCTCGCGCCATCTCGGCTACCAGCTCCTCAAAGGTCACCTTCGGCACCCAACCCAACTTCTCCCGCGCCTTGCTGGGATCCCCCAACAACGTCTCCACCTCGGTGGGCCGGAAGTAACGCGGATCCACTTCAACGATCACCTTGCCGGTATCCGCATCCATACCCTTCTCATCCAGTCCTTCCCCCTCCCAGCGCATCTTGATCTCCAACTCCGCCGCAGCGGCGTTGACAAAATCACGTACCGACTGCTGCCGGCCGGTAGCAATAACAAAATCCTCCGGCTCATCCTGCTGCATCATCAACCACTGCATCTCAACGTAATCCCGAGCATGACCCCAATCCCGCTTGGCGTTGAGGTTGCCTAGATAGAACTTGTCCAACATACCCAATTTTATACGGGCCATGGCGCGGGTGATCTTACGGGTGACGAAGGTCTCGCCGCGCACCGGGGATTCATGGTTGAACAGAATGCCGTTGCAACCATAAAGACCATACGCCTCTCGATAGTTGATGGTGATCCAGTAGGCATACAGCTTAGCCGCTGCATAGGGGGAGCGTGGATAAAATGGCGTCGTCTCCCGTTGGGGCGTCTCTTGCACCTTGCCGAACAGCTCCGAAGTGGAGGCTTGGTAGTAACGGGTTTTTTTTGTGAGATCGAGAATCCGAATCGCCTCCAAAAGGCGCAGCGCGCCCAAGGCGTCCGAGTTGGCCGTGTACTCCGGCGACTCAAAAGAGACCTGAACATGGCTCTGAGCCGCCAGATTATAGAGCTCGTCCGGCTGCACCTCCTGAATGATGCGAATCAAATTGGTGGCGTCGGTCATATCGCCATAGTGCAGGATAAAACGTGGATCAGGATCGTGGGGATCCTGATAAAGATGATCAATGCGCTCGGTATTAATGGAAGAAGCCCGCCGCTTGATGCCGTGCACCTCATACCCCTTCTCCAGCAAAAAGTCAGCCAGATAGGCCCCATCCTGCCCTGTGATACCGGTGATCAGCGCCTTCTTACTCATGCTCTCCCATCTCCCTCTCTACAATTCATCGCGGTGGCGGTTACCCCTTCCCAAAATGGGAAAGCAGTGATCGGGCCAATCTGCCACCCACCTTGAAAAAGATCCACCATACAAAATAATAATACGACGTTCAGATCGACAAAACCCCCTATTATATAGCCCTTCGACACCTTGTTCGAAGATTCCTAGATAAAGCGACATTTTTTTCTTAAATAAAGCTACTATACGAAGAGATTTTTCTGTATTTTAATAGGCTCGGAGTTGAACACTCCATATTGGGCATGCGCTTTTTGCACGGCAACCAGAGCGCTCGATTCTCCACCGGACAGGTGATGCGTCCTATGTATCTTGATTATTTTGGGCTGGAACGATTCCCGTTTTCCAATACACCGGATACCTCACTCTTCTATGAAGGGGGTCGACGTGGAGCGATTCTCGATGCGCTGCTCTATGCGGTGCAGAATGGCGAAGGGATCATCAAGGTCGTCGGCGAGGTGGGGGCCGGCAAGACCACCCTCTGCCGCATGATGGGCGAAATGCTGCCCGAACATGTGGAGCGGGTCTTTCTGGTCAACCCCAATCTGGGGCCAGAAGAGATCCTGCAAGCCATCGCGGCTGAACTGGGCTTCTCCCTGGTCAACACCGAAGATCGACTACGCAGCCTTCACCTACTGCAAGACCACCTGGTGAAGCGCCACGCCGACAATCAACAGGTTGTGGTGCTCATCGAAGAGGCACAGAACATGTCTCGGGAGACACTGGAGGAGATCCGTTTGCTCTCCAATCTAGAGACCAAACGCTCCAAGCTGCTACAGATTGTCCTCTTCGGCCAGCCGGAACTGGATCGCAACCTGGAAGCCTACGATATTCGTCAACTTCGGGACCGTATAGGCAACAGCTTCTATCTCGCCCCTCTCTCCACCGACGAGGTTGTGGCCTATATGGATGGACGACTACGGGATGTGGGTTATCGGGGCCCCGTGCTCTTCTCCCGCCGTAGTGCCAGGTCGCTGCGCAAAGCCTCCGGCGGCATGATTCGACGGCTCAACACCTTGGCTCACAAGGCACTGCTGGCCGCCTTTGTGGAAGATACCCATCAGATTGAACGCAAACATGTACGGGCGGCTATTCGAGATGGCGGCTTCCAGGGTAACAGCGCCGCTTGGCGACCTGGCCCGCGGACCATACTGGGCGTCTCAGCCATGGGTGGACTGGCCATGGCTGCCATGGCACTTGTTATCCATCGGGATAGGCTGCTGGAAAGCCCCCTTAAGCACCTCTCAGACCTTCCGGAACTGGCTCTGTCGGCCTTTTTACCAAACAATCATCCTGATACTGAAATATCAACAACATCTTCCACCGCCCAACCAAAGGCAATCACACCAGAAACGCCCTCCCCTCAGACAGCGGTCACATCGAACACCGTCGCAAAACCTGAGACCCAGCAGACCGGTGGCCTGGAGCAAAATACGGCACCCCCTTCAGCAGAGGAAGCCCCGCCCTTGGACCACATGGGTCCAATAGAGACGGAACCGGCCCCTCCTCAGGTGACCCCCACTCTGGCCAAGACCGAATGGGGGCCTTATGTACCCGCACCAATCCCGGCCCCTCTCCGTCGTCGGCCGACAGCGATGGTTCAGCTGGCCTCTGTCATTAAGGTTACACCCTCTGATCAAGAGGCCAATGCCACGCTGACCACGGAGAGCAGAGCGCCCGACAAACCCCGCACAACCACCGTGGTCCATAGCGCTATGCTAAGCGGTGCTCCGGTCAAGCCTGTAACCACCTCACCCGCGCCTCCCACCGCTCCACCGGCGAAGGATCTTTCCGGGCAGAGGGTTGATCGTGTTCTCTCCAGGACAAACGAACCAGCGGATCAATCCCACACCAGCGATGCAGCGCAATCTGCCGTGCGTATCAGTGTTAAATCTCCTAATGCGTCAGTGCATAAAGTGGCCGATCTGTTGCCTGCCGTGCTGAAGCTTCTGGAGACTCCTGCCAGCGAGCAGGTCGAGGCCACAGAGAAAGCATCCGCCCCATGGACCATCGCATCCGGACGCTCTCCTGAGACCGAACCAGAGACCGCCACCAGCAGAGCGTCCAAGCCCGATGTCGCCGTGACCGCCAAAGCTGCGGTTGCAGGCAAAGCCAAGGACAAGCTCGCCGCCAACACGGAAGATAGTGCCAATACGGAACCCGATCCAGCCCAAAGCCCCCCGCCTGGCCGGCTGCCCATCCTTGAACCGGGAACCGGAAAGTGGTTGGCTGATGCAACACGTGTGGTAGAGCCACCGACCATTCCAACACCCCGCCGTCGGATCCGGACAGTGGCAGCGCTGGAGGCCCCAACAGCAACTGCCACCTTCCTTTCCGACACGTCCCAAGCCATAGCCCAAGAGGCCAAGAAGCCAGCCCCATCCAGGCAAACAGCGCATGTTGCGCCGCCAATGACCTCCCGTCGTCAGAGCGCCCTCATAGACGCCGCCATGCCGCCTAATGGCCCTGAGATGATTCAGGCTTCTGCCGGTGAGGCGCTGCGTATCCCCACGCCCAAGCCGATGCTTAACCGGCATCCGCCCATGCTGGCCACACCGTTTCTGCGTCAGAGGGTCTCCGCTTCCCAACGATGGATCGAACAGGCCAATGGCAAGGGATTCAGCATTCAACTGATGGTGGTGCGTGAGCCGGAAAGCATGCGCCAACTCAGCCGTTACTTCCAGAGACCGGATGTCAATCTCAATGTGGAAAAGCTCTATCTGATCCCTCTGGTCAACGGCGGAATGCTGATCTTCTTCGATGAGTTCACCAGCTATGCCGCTGTCCGTTCTGCGGTTCGCTCCCTGCCCCGCTCCCTACAACGTCGATCACAGCCGTTTGCGCGCTCCATGCGCCGGGTGTTGAAAGAGGTATCACGGGTGGGACGCTGGCCTGAGCAGGTCATTTCACAACGTTAAGGGCCTGCGCCGATGTATCTGGAACACTTCGGGCTGGAGCGGCTGCCGTTCGTCAATGCCCCAGACACTTCCATCTTCTTTAAAGAGGCTCAGCGGGGCGACCTGCTGGAGGCTGCAATCAATGCGATTCGTAGCGGCGAAGCCGTCATCAAGGTGGTGGGGGATGTAGGGAGCGGAAAGACACTGCTCTGTCGCATGTTAGGACGGCGGCTGCATGACGAGGTGGCATTTATCTATCTGGTCAACCCCACGCTGGCCCCGGAAGATGTTCCCGCAGCCGTAGCCTCCGAGCTGAACCTCGGACCGATGCAGCCCGACACCCGTGCGAACACCCTGCGCGCCATTCAAGAATACCTACTGACGCTTCGGGCCCAAGGACGACGCGTTGTGGCGCTGGTGGAAGAGGCCCAGAGCATGTCGCCGGAAAGCCTGGAAGAGCTGCGCCTGCTCTCCAATCTGGAGAGCGAAACAAATGCTCTTTTTCAGATGGTGTTGTTCGGCAAGCCGGAGCTGGATCTTATCCTCTCCGAAACCATTAACCGCTCTCTCAGAGACCGAATTGTTAGCGGCTTCTATCTCACCCCCCTCACCTATCGGGAGGTGACCCGCTACTTGATCCATCGACTCAACGCCTGCGGGTGCAGCAACAGCGACCTTTTCACTCCGGCCGCCATACGGGCCATCGCATTCAGCTCCGGGGGACTGCTGCGACGCATCAATATTCTGGCCCATAAGGCGTTGATGAGTGCCTATGTGGATGGGCTCAATCAAGCCCGCTGGATACACGTTCGCAACGCCGTAAAAAACAGTGAGTTCGGACGCTACTGGCAACACTGGCTACGCCCGGTGGTATTGATGTTGGGCGGAGGAATGCTCTTTCTGGCCGGTGGGATCACGGCGGTTCGCCTGGGATGGTTTGCCTGCCCGGAGTGTGCGTTGACACCGACACCGACAGCCCAGCATCGCATGGTCGCGCCATCTGGCGGCCCATCCATGAGATCCACCCCACCAGCCATCGTGGCCCAGTCCCCCCAAAAAATGCAGAGTGCCGCCACACCTGTGGATAACGCAACCCAGGATCCAATGAGTACCCAACCAACCAGTACTCAACAGACGGAGACCTCCACCAGCCGGGTGCCGTCGGAGACCTCCATCCTTGCCGCCCAGCAGAGGGCCGATTTAGCGCCAGAACAAACAACCGATACCGCCGAAAAACCCATGGCCCCAGTATTGACCTCCAGCCGACGTATTCAACCCAGCCTCACCAACCAGGTCTCCACCCTCTCTGACCTGAAGAGCGACAGCGCCTCACCATCCACACCATCCGTCGGTCTGCAAGAGCGCCCTTCCCAGGACCCCGATTCCGACACAAAAGCCCCAGAAGTCGAGGAGGAGAGCAGTTTCTTCAAGGCTCCCAGAGCCCTATTTGGTCTGGTGACCTCCATCCTGGAGAGTGATGACGAGACACAACCGAATCCAACCATCAATACCCATACCGCCAGCCGTTCCCCTTCCGAGGCGATGGTAGATGAGGCCAACGCGTCACCTCCCGACGAGTCCCCCGCCCCACAAGCGCAGAAAGAACTGGACAGCCGAAACGCCTCCAATCCATCTGCCGCCTCCAACACACTCCAGTCGGAGATGCTGGTCAAGTTGCCGGATGGCGTTCAGGCAGAGTCCTATCTCTATGAACGCATGGATGCCTCCCGGAAATGGCTGGCGGAATCCCCACCCGGACAGCACACGCTGCAACTGATCCTCGCACCACTGGAGGTGGCTGCCGAACGTTTCAAGACACTTTTCCAAAAGAAGATGAACAAACCCCTGCGCATTCTGGTTTTTCCGCTGACCGATGGCGTGGCCATGGTCTGTGCTGGAGATTTTTCATCCTTCTCTTTGGCACGAAAAGCCTTGATTGAGATGGAGAATAACCAGAGGACATCCGGTGTCTTTATACAGACGGCACGCAATTTGCAATCTCAACTGCGACAGATCAAACGCCCAGTCCGGCATGCCGCCAGACACGATAAAAAGAGGGAGAAGGGCATTGAAAGGCGCAGTGGTAACAACCAACCGTAATATGAAAATTCGCAGCCTGTGGCGCTGGTGGATGGTCCCCGCCTTGCTGCTTTCTGGATGCGCCACCCATAGCTCTGACCGCTCCGATACCCCCGATCCTGCGACAAAACGCAGCGTTGAGAGCGTCATTCCAACGCCGGTCAAACACCCCTCGTTCCTAAAGCCGCAAAGTGTTGCCGACCTCCCCCAGGCCAACGATACCGAGGTGTACACCATCGGCGTATCGCATATGCCGGTTCGGGATCTGCTGTTTGCTCTGGCTCAAGACGCTAAAATCAACATTGATATCAACCCCGGCGTCAAGGGACGCGTGACCCTTAACGTGGTAGAGCAGCCTTTGTCGCTGATTCTGGAGCGCATCTCGACCCAGGTGGATATCCGCTTTGAAAACAAAGGCGATACCCTGGTCGCCTCCCCCGACAAGCCCCACCTCAAAAGCTATTCGGTCAACTATCTCAATCTAACCCGCATCACCAGCAGCCACTTCTCGGTGGGCTCAGTGGGCGAGCGGGAGAGCCATGCACCGATTCGCGGCGATGAGAACTCTCTGAAGGTAGATAGCATTACCCGCAACGAGTTCTGGGAGACTCTCAGCACAAATATCCATAAGCTGCTGGGCGAAGAACCCCCCAAACCAGGTCAGAGAGTAAGCCAACGCCGTAACGTCTTCGCCTACCCCATGAGCGGTCTTTTGACGGTGCGGGCCACCAACCGTCAACACGCCGAAGTGCGTGAATATCTTAATAACGTCATGGCAGGCGCCAAACGACAGGTCCGCATTGAGGCCACTCTGGTTGAGGTGGTGCTGGGCGATACCTATAAAACCGGCGTTAACTGGGCCCAAGTGCGCAACGATGCCGGGCTGGCCAGAGGCATGAGCAACGGCCAGAGCGTCGGAAACATGACGGCCACCGTGCGCGGTGTCGATGAGACCATCGAATTGCTGAATCGGTTCGGCGATGTACGGGTGCTCTCCAAACCGCAACTTCTGACCCTCAATAATCAGATGTCCATCATGAAAATGGTGGAGGAAGAGGTCTACTTCACCGAGCCGGAACATGTTGGCAGAAGCGGCGTATCCCACTACGCCCCCGATGCCCGCAAGGCCCCAGTCGGCTTGGTGATGAACATCCTTCCTCAGATCAGCCCCGATGAGGAGGTCACGCTGGTGGTGCGCCCCACCATCACCCGCGTTATCGGATATGTGGAGAGCCCCGGCGGAACACGTATTCCCAAGGTACAGGTGCGAGAGTTGGAGTCTATCATCAGTATGCAGAGCGGCCAAACGGTCATGATCAGCGGCCTGATGCGTGACCGCGCCTCTGATGGCGAACGGCGACGCTTTCTTAACCGGCTGTTCGGCAGCAAGAAGAGCCGCGCCTCCAAAAAGAGCGAGCTGATCGTCTTTCTGACCCCGACGGTGGTGCAGTCCAATCTCACCTACACACCGCCGCGCTAGAAAGCGTTAATCTCCTCACCTTTTTCATGCGCACCTGAAGACAAGAGCTGCTAGAGCCACCCATGAGCCTATTGATGGATGCCCTGGAGAGCGCAGAAAAGGCCCAGCGCAAGCAGGCCGATGATGCCGCTGCTTTCCGTCGTCCCAATGCGCGTTCCGATACCTCTCTGGACGCCCTCCCCCCAACAACGCCTGCTACCCATTTAGCACGGCGTAAGGAGAGAGAACGCCTAGCCGCCAAACGACTCTTTGAAGCGCGTGGTCCAGGACCGGCACTGCATGGCGAAATCTCCAAACGGAGCCTGCTCACATGGGGGTTGCCGCTGGTAGCGCTGCTCCTGGGAGGCGGTTGGTGGCTTGGTATGCCCAAGCCTGAGCCCATTGTCTCTCTCCAGGATGACAAACCGACAACTCCCGCGATTATCCAGACGGCAAAACAACCTACAGCCACCCCAATAGCCAAGCTCAGTAATACCGTCAACAAGGCCACACCAGACCTTCAACCTGCGGCGGAAATCAAGCAGAAGGTTGCACCCACCGCCACCAAACGGCATGCGACAATCCCTGTGACAACAACTGTCGCCAAGCCCCATCCACCGCCAGAAATCCATACAGCTACGATTGTCAAATCGAAACAGGCCCGTCCGTCGCCAACCGCTTCCACGCCCACAACCGCCAAAACACCAACGGCAGACTCTGCCAACCAGCGCCTTGCTCCCCCACGTCAACCGGCTGGAATCTTCAACAAAAGCATCATCTCCAAAAAACGTCTTACCCCGCTTGAGGCCGCTTACCGGGCCTATCGACGCGGCGAAAATCATCGCGCGGTTCGCATGTACCGTCAGGCACTGGCCGAACAACCCAATCTAAGGGAAGCGTGGCTGGGACTGGCCGCCGTGGCACTGCGGGAGGGACGTCTTCAAGAAGCACGACGCCATTTTCAGACCGTGCTGAAACGCCATCCCCATGACAGTGAAGCCCTGGCTGGCTTGCTGGGGTTGGGCCATCGAACCGATTCAGCAGCCCAAGAGCGCCACCTTAGGGAGCTGTTGGCCAAAAATCCCGCCTCCCCACATCTCCACTTTGTGCTTGGATCCACACTGATCTCTACCCAGCGTTGGGAAGAGGCACGAGACGCATTCTCCAACGCCTACCGCCTGGACGAGCGCAACGGCGATGCCGCCTTTAATCTGGCCGTCTGCCTGGACCGGCTGGGCCTTAAACGAGACGCACTCATCTACTACAAGCGTGCGCTGGAACTGGCAAAAAATCGTACCTGGGGCTTTGCGCCTGAAGCTGTGACACGCCGGATTGAGGGACTCTCCTCAGGCCTCTGATCACGCCGCACCGCTACACGCCCACCAAAGCAAATGGCCACCATATTGCATTTCCTCCCCTAGAGGGCAAGACCAATCCGCTTTGCCATCACGAAACACACCGATAACATATTATTTTGTTGAATAATATTTTCAATAAACATTGGGGAAATTCACAATGGAAATGTGGTCTATTTTCGGCGCTCTGGTTCTCATGGCGGCACTTCTATATGGTCGTCGCTGGTTTTGGTTGGCCATGGAGCGGCGCGGGGATGCCATGCTGGCCGATGCGATCTGTGAAGCCATGGATAGGGAGAAACATGATAACATACCGGTATTTGAAGAGTATGTTCGGCGTGTTGATCGAAACACCCTCCAAGATTCGCACGCACATTATTCCAAATAGCCAAACACTTTTATGAAGGATTCAAGCCTGTTCATATCAGGGTCTGACTGTTTCTCATACCTTTTCCATCTATCACCACTTACCCATAACAGTACACTGTATCCTCAAGTGTAAAAAAAAGCGTTATGATCGGAATGATGGCTGTACAGTAGTTTCTCCGCTTCTGCATAGCGTCCAGCATGAAACAGGAGGGGTGCTTGATGCAGATTATGAGGCGTGGTGGTTTTGATACCAAGCTTGAACATCATGCCAGAGAAGCGGTTCATAATTGGCAATTAGCTGCAAGACCTCTTGCTCCATCTGCTCAACATCAAAATCGATGGGCTGAAATTTCTCTCTTGGATTTTGATTTTGCGAGCAGATCCGCGCATGATGGGCTTGAATATCCACTTCACTCACCCCCTCAACAACCCCCAATCGCTTTGAAAAATCATAAAATTTATGATAATCGAGCAAGTCCTTCATATGAATTTCATGGGAGGCTTTTCCAAGCCGCTCCACCCACTGTGCATAGACCCGCTGCCGTCGTTCCATCTCAAGGCAATACCAAAAACAGATCTGATAATCATGCAGCGAAGTCCAATGAGGCAATGGCATCACCCCCAAATCTGCCGGACTTAACAGGTGCATGAGACCATCAATAGAGCGGCCTGGAATAGCGGCATAGCCGTAGAGACTTTTTGCCACATCACGCGGAGGTCGCCGCAACATCACCAATGTTGGGACAATGTTCAGGTGCAACAAGGCACTGATGAATCCCTTGCCAGCCAGGTGCGAGGTTTCCACATAATGAGGTTGCTGGTGCTCCAAGATAGCAGGAAGCTTATGATTCACCCAAAAATTTGTAGTCATCTCAGGGTTGACCAGAACGGATCGAATAACCAAGCTAAAATTGGGATCCGGTTCGTGATGACTGGACATGGTGGGAAAAACACGAAGCAACTCGGTCAAAAGTTTGGAGCCGGAACGCCCTGAAGTAATGCAGAAAATCAGATTTTTTTTTCGGCCTTCACGGAGAAGTGTCTCAACAGGGGTCATGCCTACCCTACTCCTTGCAAATGGTCAGATCCCACCTAATAATTCGGGCTTATCGCAGCTATTATGGTTATGCTGGTGACGCACAACAAGCCGCAATTATGAACAATATTGCTTCTCAGATCCACCCCCCCCAACACAACGAATCACCTCATATTTTTATGGCAACAAGCTGTATGATAACATCATCGTCACTTAAGGCCATTTTAACCCTGACCGAAATAGGCAGAGTCCACTGCCTCAGCCGATGAATTCACTTTATTATGGAGACTTTTCAATATTATGCTGTTTTTTTCCATTAAAGAAATTCTTGGGATCGAGATCCCAGCACTTACGATCATCGACGTGGGCGCCATGTTCGAAGAAAAGGAACGATACGCTCCGTTGGTGCAACAAGGATTAGCGAACGTAGTGGGTTTTGAACCAAATCCGGTTAAACTTAAAGAGTTGCGTGAGAAAAAAAGAGAGGCATACCGTTATTTCCCCTATGTTCTTGGACAGGGAGAGGAGAGGGTATTTCACGCCACCCGCTATCCCGGATGTTCATCTCTCTACTGTCCAGATCCATCTGTAATCAACCTGTTTAGCAATATTGGTGCTGAAACAGGTGGAAACTTTTCTGTGATAGAAACAGAACCGGTCAAAACTATGAGATTAGATGATGTCTCAGAGTGCCCAAAATCGGATTATGTAAAAATTGATGTCCAGGGAGCAGAACTTGATATTCTTAAGGGCGGCATGGAGAAGCTTTCCCAAAGCTTGGTGATGGAGCTGGAGGCAGAGTTTCTTCCCCTATACAAGGACCAGCCGCTCTTTGGTGATTTACAGGTCTTTTTACGTTCTCATGGTTTTGTTCTGCATAAATTTATCGATTTGGGAGGCATGGGCTTAAGACCCTTGCAAAGCGGCGTCAACAACATGTCGCCAATCAGCCAGCTTCTTTGGTCAGAAGCAATATTTGTCCGGGATTTTTCAAAGATAGAGAACTACTCTGATGAGGATCTGTTAAAAGCCTCTGTTATACTGCACGAAATCTATCGCTCTATTGATCTTGTCTTATACCTGTTGCGAGAATATGATCGCAGAAACGCAACCAACTTAGCTGACTTATATATCCAGGAAGTTGATAAGCACAAACAGATACCTCTGATGTTCATGAATGTGCGGGATACATACTGAGGCCCGGTAGTGGCACTTCACGCTGCTGGTTTGGCGCTGGGGGCGTGGGTGGGGTTATAGAGATGCAGCACGCGCACCCTTATATGGTGCCCAACCTACCCTCCGAAAGAGTCAACGCCTCCGCCTGCCCCAACAACCAACGCCACCCCTCCTGCAACCAAGGCCACGTTTCCCCCATCAAAATATCCCCGGACACCTCCACAAAGCGCATCCCCTCTCCCTGTAGATAGAAGGCCATCAGCAGACCAATCAGCAGCGTCAATGTCGGTACCATCAGCACCGAAAAGATGCGCCCCGCCTTGATGATATCGCTCTGGGAAAAGGAGAACTGACGAATAGCCGTCACTAAGAAGAAACCATACCCCACCGAAACCGCGCCGTAGATATACGGGGTATACTCCGCCTTGGCCAGCAGGGAGAGCGGCATCAACGCCATGGCCGGTAGAGGAAAAAAATAGGGGGCCAGATAGATGACCCAATTACCCCGCCCCTGAAAGGTCAACTCACCCCCCTGCATCATAGTGGCGCGAAAACCCTGTATACGGTTGAAGGTCAAGAGTGCAAACAGGCCGTGGGTCAACTCATGGAAAAACACCTCCCAAAAGGTGACAAAACGGTTCAGCAGAAAAAAATGAAACAGTCCGAAACCAACCACGATCAACCCATACGGCATCAGTCGATCCGGGTCCAGCGCACCGATACGATCCATCCCGCCTTGAAGCCAGCTCAGCGCCAAATGCAGCAGCACCGCCAGCACCATAAGATTGATGGGCGTCCAGAGCAGCCGCCTTAAAAATTGCATGGCATTCATCCACCGTTTGGGCATTAAAAAGAGGGCTCAGTGTAGAAAGCGATCCCCCAGGGTTCAAGGCACCCCATCACGCCTGTCGATGACTCCGAGCCCCTGCTATAGTGATGGCGGATGGTTCAACATGAAAGCCCATGCGCCATCTTTCACAGGCCACACAATTAATCAGGGGAGCCCTATGGCGGATCAGGAACAGGCAGCGAATCAACAGAACCCTACCTCCAGTAACAATGACAACGCACCATCCAAGACGGATATGCCGCTGTTCTACAAATCGGTATCGGTCCTGGATCCAGGCCGCCACGCCGATGTGGGCCTCTCCCGTAGCCGCAACTTCGGCTTTGCGGCCAAGGCGAACTCCGCCCCTCTCAACGGCGTCGAATTCCGCATGGCAGCCACCAACTATCCTATTGTCTTCACCGGGGCCGCACCCTATCTGCCCATGGCCATCTTCAGCGGTCGACAGGAAGAGAACCTGTTTGTCAGCGACCAGGGGATCTGGAGGCAAAATCACTACATTCCTGCCTATGTGCGGCGCTACCCCTTTATCTTTGTCGCCAACGAAGAGGCCGAGTCCCTCACCCTCTGCATTGATGACGCCTCAGAGATGGTGATCAAAAACGGCGAGGAGAATCGCCTGTTCGAAAATGGCGAAGCCAGCGATGTGGTGAAACGGGCTCTGGAGTTCTGCCGAATCTTTCAGGGCCACTTTCAGCTCACCGTGGAGTTTACCAAGGCACTTGAAGAGAGCGGCCTGCTGGTGAATCGGGCCGTGGATCTGAAATTGAGCTCCGGCGATACCCTCAAGGTGGGGGGATTTAAGCTGGTGGATGAGAACAAGATGACCGAACTCTCCGATGAGACCGTCGCCCTCTGGCACAAAAAAGGCTGGTTGGCACTCATTTACTGGCACATTGTCTCCCAAAACAACTGGAACGAACTGACCCACGCTATCGACGCCTCCAAGTGAGACCCATTTTGAAGAACAATCCTCACCGAAAATTTGGCGAGAGCATGCTGGTGATGATGATGGTGATGATCGCCATCGTCACCTCCCTCCAGACCAGCACGGCCTACGCTAAGAAAGAGAGCCTGCGATCACTTCATGATCGTGCCGTCAAGGCGATTCGCACCAAGAAGTTCGACAAGGCCGCCGAACTGCTGCAACGCGCCGCCGAACGGGGCCATGCCTCCTCTCAAAACCATCTGGGCACCCTCTATCTGGGGGGGCATGGCGTCGAGAAAGATCATAACGTTGCCGCCCGCTGGTTTAAAAAATCTGCCGATGGGGGCGATGTGACCGGACAGAACAATCTGGCCGCTGTGCTCTGGTCCATGCGTCGCTATCGTGCTGCGGCGGTCTGGTCTCATAAGGCAGCACGAGGCGGAAACGACTTTTCGCAAAATCGTCTGGGCATGCTCTACGAAAAGGGCCACGGCGTCTATCAGGACGACATTCGTTCCACCTTCTGGTACGCAATCGCCGCCAAAGGTGGACGAAATAAAATTCGCAATCTGGCCAGGCGCGGCGAAAAAAGGATGGCCAACAAACTCACGCCGGAACAGATGCGCAAGGTGCAACAACTTCTTAAAGGGTGGCGCGATGACCGGCGAATCCCGGAGCTGAAGCTTCTGAAATCCGGCGAGACCGACCGCAGCAAACGCCCCTCCGCCGGTACCGGCTTTCTGATCAATGCCCAGGGCTATATTCTTACCAACCACCACGTTATCAACGGCTGCACCATCTTCAAGGCTTCCAATACGCTCATCAAGGAGAAGCCTAGGCTGGTGGCGGAAGATCCCATGAGTGATCTGGCACTGCTGAAGATTCCTGCCACCGGCGAACCAGGTGCCCCCCTGCGACCTCTAAACAAACCGATTCGACTGGCAGGACGCGTGGTGGCAGTAGGCTATCCACTACCGGGCCTGCTGGCCGCGCAGCCCAATGTCACCACAGGCGTCGTCAGCGCCCTGGCAGGCATGCGTAACGATACCCGTCTGGCTCAGATCAGCGCCCCCATCCAACAAGGCAATAGCGGTGGGCCGCTTCTGGACGCCTACGGAAACATTGCCGGAATGATCGTCTCCAAACTCAATGCCAACCGCATCCAGAAAGTTACCGGCGATCTGCCTCAAAACGTCAACTTCGCCCTAAAACACCGCGTGCTGGCCATGTTTCTCGATGCCCAGGGGGTCAAATACCGCACCGGCTCTACCAAAGAGAAAAAAAACAACGAGGATCTGGCCGAAATGGGGCGGGCCTTTACCCTCTCCATTGAGTGCAAGCCGGAGCCGGAGCCGGAGCGTGAAAAGTAGCGCATCGACTCATGAGCCTGACATCCACCACCCTCCGATCCATGATGATGCGCGCCCTCTTCCGGCTGCTGCGCCTCTCGTTGGTTCCAGCTCTGTTCCGGCGCCTCTTTCAACGGCGACGGGTGACGCTGCTGCTCTATCACGATCCCAAAGCCGGGCTGTTTGAACACCATCTTAAGTGGCTCAAGAAACAGTACACCATTGTACCGTTGAAAGAGGCCGTGGAGGCGGTATTACAGCACCAGCTCCAACGGCTGCCGGACTATCCGTTGGTGATCACCTTCGACGATGGACATCGGGGTAATCGGGCACTGCTGCCGCTGCTGGAGCGCTATGCAGCCCCGGTGACCATTTTTCTCTGTAGCGAGATCGTCGGCACCCAACGCCACTTCTGGTTCTCGCATCTGCCGCAGATCAGTACCGACCTTAAGCGACTCAGCGACCAGGAACGTCTGGAGCATCTCAAGGTTCAGGCCGGGTTTGAAGAGACACGTGACTATGATCAACGAGATGCTCTTACCTGGCGTGAGGTGGCAGAGATGGAGAGGTGGGTCGATTTCCAGTCCCATACTCTGCGACATCCGATCCTGCCCAACTGCACCGATGAACGTGCCAAACGGGAGATCATGGAGGCCAAAACCCAACTGGAAACACGCCTGAACACGCCTATCTACGCCCTCTCCTACCCCAACGGCGACTACGGCCACCGAGAAGTTAGACTGGCCGAAGAGGCCGGATATCCATGCGCCATCACGGTGGAGCCGGGCTATCTCCATGCAGATGGCGACCCGCTGCGCATGCCGCGCATGGTGATTCGGGATCGGGCTGGAGTGGATGAGCTGGCGGTAAAATGTAGCGGTGTTTGGGGCTTTGCCAAACAAGCCGTTAAAGGGCTTCTGGTCCGTCTGGGCCTTCAGCGAGGAGAGTGGTAACGCCATGAAACTGCTCTGGATGTGCGGGGCCTCTCTGAGTCCGTTTGAGCGTCGGGTAGTGGCGCAGTTTGACGATGGCCCGCACACCATTGTCGGTGCCCTCATCGATGCCCGTCCTCGCCCCTCTTCTCTGACCCGACTGAAACACCACCTTCAGCGGGGACGCGGGCTCTATGTGGCCGTCATGATGGCCCAGCAGATGATGGCCCCCCAGGACGGGCTTGATGCCGCCGAACTGTTCCAATCGCGACATATTCCCGCCCTGCCCCTGAACCATCCCTACGCCCCGGAGACCATCGAAGCCCTGAAAGATCGCTTCCCTGAGGCGCGCCTGATGGTCCGCAGCGGCGGCTTCGGGATTGTCAAAACGCCGCTGCTCTCCCTCTGCCCCGAGGGCATTCTCTCCTACCATCACGGTGACATGCGCCGCTATCGGGGACAGCCGCCGGGCTTCTGGGAGCTGTACCATGGAGAAAAAAAGATGGGCGTTACCGTACAACGACTGGAAGCCGGACTCGATTGCGGAAGGCCGTTGGTAGAGCAAGCGGTACAAATTGAACCCACCGACACCCTGGAAATACTCACCGAACGGTTCCTCCACCAGAGCATACCCATGATGCGGCAAGCGGTGGATGACCTTGAGAACTCACAGAATCTTCCACCTCCCCCCAACCAGCTCGGAAAAATCTATACCCACCCCAACTTCAGACAGTGGCTCACCTTGCAAATGCGACTCGCGTGGCGTCGCATGCGAAGATCATAAAAGAAACGAGAACACGAACAATTCTCAAGCAATACAAACTGTTTTTGTTGATTGAATCGACGCCTGCTTTATGCGAGTTTCATAGGGATCAATAAACTTGATGGACCTATCTGCAAGCAGAACTCTCTGCCCACGTCCATGCCGTTTCTATAGCTGACAGAAGGATCTGAATCATGCATATGCACACTCCCCACGATCATCTGGATGATGAGGATGATCACGACGACTCCGGCATCACCAAGGAGGAGCGTTACCTAGCGGCCAAAAAAGCTACTTTGCTCAGCGTCGCCGTCAATATTTTTCTCTCGGTGGCCAAAATTTTTGCCGGCATGGTGGGACACTCGGCAGCCATGGTCGCGGATGGTATCCACTCCCTCTCGGACTTGATCTCCGATGGCGTGGTGCTGATTACCATGCGCATTGCCCGCAAAGAGGCCGATGAGGATCACCCCTATGGCCACGGCAAGTTTGAAACCATCGCATCGCTCTTTATCGCCGCCATGCTGCTGCTGGTGGCACTGGGCATCACCTTTGATGCCATTCAGCGCATCCAGGACCTGGACGCCCTGGAGATTCCAAGCAAGATCGCCTTGGTAGCTGCACTGATCTCGGTGTTGACCAAAGAGCTTCTCTTTCAATACACCATCCGTGTCGGGAAACGCCTCAATGCCAAAGCGCTGATTGCCAATGCCTGGCATCAACGCTCCGATGCCATATCCTCCATCGCTGCACTGGTAGGCGTCGGGGGTGCCATGATGGGCTGGACCATTCTTGATCCGCTGGCCGCCATCGCTGTGGCCGCCATTCTGGGCAAGGTGGGTCTTGAGTTCCTCAAAGAGTCCATTGCCGAGCTGACCGACTCCGCAGAAGCCGTGAGTAAGGAAGCCAGAGAAGAGATTACCCATCTGGTCAACGAACTGCCGGAAGTCAACGCCGCCCACGATCTGAAAATTCGTAGCGTCGGTCCCGATCTTATGGTGGATGTTCATCTGGAAGTGGCCCCGTTCCTTACCGTCTCAGAAGGCCATCAGGTCGGTGAAATGACACGGGTATTGTTAAAAAAAGAGGTGCGCAGCGTCCACGAAGCCATGGTGCATATCGACACCATGCCGGATGTCTCCGACGATAGCTACGTGCCCTTCTATGACAGCCGTTCAGAGGTCCAAGAGGTGCTGGAAAGCGCGTTGGAGAAAGAGAGCGCATATGCCTCTCTCCAAGATATGGCCCTGCACTACACCATGGAGGGTATGACGCTGGATGTGAATGCCAAACCAGCGGACGACTTCACCCCGGAAGCGGGCCGTCAGGCGGTGGAGAACATCAAGGAGGCGCTGTTCGAAGCGTTCCCGGACATGCGCGCGGTTCGATGGAATCACTTCTTCGAGGAGCTGCAACGACCGATCACCTGGCATCGCCCAAAACGGGATAAAAGCCAAATCCAAAAGCTCCCCGACCTTCATCACGATCACGACCATGATCACGACCATGATCACGATCATGGACATCACCACCACTAATCAGTGGTGTTCATCACCAAGAGGGTGCGCCGGGGGTTTATGACCCGGCGCACCGAACTGCACGCGGGCTACCCCATAGGCCAGTCCCAGCCCCACTAACAGAAACAGCCCCAAATTCCACCAGGTAACCCAGCCATATCGCAACGTCACCAGCCGGTCGCCGGGCTTTACCTCCACCCGCAAAAGCGAATCCTCTCCCACCTGATAAGCACGCTCCCGGCCATCAATACTCAACCTCCACCAGGGACGCTGGGCAAAGGTGAGCGTCAACATCTCGGCACACGCCAACTCAGGAAGCTCTATCTGGGCCGTATTGCCTACAAACCGATAACTGTGGAGATCCAGACGGCGAGCCGAATCATCCAGTGCCGTCAGATAGAAGGGGCTGATGCGCCGACGACTCTCATAGAGGGTCATGAAGCACGCAGGATGGGAGGCCCGTGTATAACGCGGATCCCGGCACGCATCGCTCCGTATCCGCGCACCATCCACCATCTTCCAGTGGGTCTGCGAAGGGATATTCTCACGCCCCTCCTTCACCAACAAATATCGAATACCAAGGCGTGCAAGGAGATCATCACGCCAAGGAGCGCTGAAGTGATACCCTGACAACACATCATCATTCACCACCTGCCCTGCGTTGAGCAGATAGAGAAATAGATCTTTCTGCATCAGAATGCTGCGGCCATTGGCCCCCAGAATATCGTCATAAATCCCCAATAAATCGTGCCCCAAACTGCTGATCTGCTGGGTGGCCATGCGCGAACCCGGTGCCATGCGCTGGATCAGATGATCCCGAGGATAGGTGGCCTTGTAGGGCACCTCGTCGCCGGTTTTGCAACACCCACAGATAAAAAGCCAAAAGGCCAGCGCGTGAAAAGTCACGGCGATCATGATACCGGGACGCACCATATCCCGATAAAAAAGCACAAATGGGTTGAACCAAGCCAGAGGTGTCAGACGCATCTCATCCATCGAGGCCACCCCTTGGCGACCACGGAGATACTCCATCAAACCAAAGAACACCAGGCTGGCCGACATCAGGGTCGAGAGCAGATGGTCAATCACCCAGCGACGGTTGAGTGGCGAGGCGTTGAGTATAAACAACTCAACCGCCATACCCAGCAGGCCGAAGATCATCAGCCAGCGCCAGTGGCTCCGCAACCCCCGCTTGAAATAAAACAGAAACACGCCAATGCCCAGGGTCAGAAACACCGTGGCGAACCAGAGCAGACGAGTGGCGTCTGTGCCGCGAAAAAAGGGAATCGCCCAGTGCAGCGGCTTGTAGGACTGCATGTAGAACACCAGCAGATAGGGCACCACGCCCAATAACAGAACCACGCTTGAGAGCGCCATCCGGCCATGAAGCCGTGCCTCCCTCGCCCCCAGATAGGCCAACATAAAGAAGATCGGCGGATAGACCATGAAGGCGTCGTGATGGTGCGCCCATTTGGCCCCGTAAGCGTACCGAAGACCCACCGTATTATAGAAAATATTTAGAAAACTGGTCTTGTACCCCCCCACCTCGGCAAAGTTAACGCCCAAGCGGAAACTACCCACCATCTCACTCAGAAAGTTACCCCACTCCGGGAACGTCGCCACCGCCCCACAGGCGTACAGCGCCAACACCTTAAACAGCTCCTGCTTGCGCTGCTTCGGATCGGAGCAGATCCCCAAAAATATCAGGAAAAACATAATCGCCAACGAATGGACGTTGATGTTCAGCGAATAGACCCCCAGAACCGCCACCGAAAAGAAGATCAACCCATTGGCAACCGGTCGCTCAGGCCGGTTTCGAATCCGTAGATAGGCCAGTACATAGAGCCCCAAAAAGAGCAGACCCGTGTGGTAGTGGTGGTGGGGAAAATGGGCCGTAAAGCCGTAGTTGGAGAGCGCCATCCAACTGAGGGCCAACGCCAGCATCGGCCCTGCATGGGCCAACTGCCTGAACAGGGCATAAAAGACCCATAGCGTCACAGCCAGAATCAGTGTCTTGTTGATGTTGATGGCCAACCCCCCCTGGAAAAACCAGTAAGGAATCGACGTGATCGAAAAAGGGAAGGTGAGATTATCGCCCAGGATCGGCGTGCCGAAATTGTTGTAAAAATTGATCTGCGGCACCTCACCGACCCGGATGATCTCCCGAGCACTATGCAGATTGACGAAGGTGTGGTTCCTATCGTCGTTCATGTCGTAACAGCAGCACGCCTCCAGAGTTCCCTCGCAGATCAACGTCTGGCCCACAAAGATGAACAGGCCAAACAGCGTCGCCCCAAGCAGGGCGATAAACATCAGCTTGTGGATGGCAGCATTGAGTCGGCTTCTGGACATCGGCACTCCCACATCAATGATCGATTACGGCTGGGCCAGCGCCTGTTTGAGTTTCGCCACCAGTCGCGTCCCACCCCAATCGGTAAGATGGGCATAATCAAAGGACCAAATTTTAAGACCACCCTTCTGGCTGACATGGGCCGCCAAGCAGTGATTGTCGGGACAGAGCAGATCCAGTACCGAAATGACCCGCGCCTTGGTGGGACTTAACGCCTGCTGCAACGTTTGATCCACCATCATCAGCTCCTTATAGTGCGGCGTGGAGATGTGCAGATCGCCTTCAAACGCCCCTACCCAGGGAACCACCAACTCGGGAAGCGACGCCCAAGTAGGCAGAGAGCCCAGTACAATCACCTCAAGATCCGGTCGCTGGTCATGAATGTATTCAACGGTCTCTCTGAGAAGTGGAATCGCCGCCCTGCTGCCATCCCACCACGCCAGCATAATGATGTGCGTCACCTTCGGATTGGAGATAGCATACTCGACAATTTTCCGATGGATCTCC
Organism: Magnetococcales bacterium; assembly: GCA_015233785.1. Lineage (GTDB taxonomy): Bacteria > Pseudomonadota > Magnetococcia > Magnetococcales > JADFWT01 > JADFWT01. Next base: position 19,386 of record JADFWT010000009.1, on the reverse strand, counting down.
TGACAATGAGGGTAGCCATCCGAATAGTGATAGCCTAATACCGGTGGACATGCGCTGGTGGTGAGCTGCTTGATGGACGAGGCCGGAAAAGCCCGCTTAAGGCTGGCCGTTAAACCCGCCAGATGGGAATCCCCAAAAAGCACCATGCCATCCTGCTGATTTCCCTCTTCATCAAAGCACTCCGGCTGAAAATCACTGAACGACTGCTGCTGTTCCAATAAACACGCCCCCAATTTGTAGAGACGATGATCCTCATACTTGGCCACTTTCATGACCTGATTGTACGCATCGCTGAACCGGGCCGGAAAGCCCTCGCTTAGATAGCCCGTCAGACCCAATACAATCAGTAAGGTGCTGGCCCCGACAAAATGTTGCACAAAACGGCGGGGAGGCATCGCCTTCCGGTTTCTGAAGGGGCGCTCAACAAAACGCCAACTCAGATAGGCCGGAACCGCGGAGAAAACCCCCAAGATCAACATCCACTCGGGGGTGGGGACCGTTGCAGAACTGAGACGCGCATAGGCATACATGGGTTGATGAAACAGAAACATGCCGTAGGAGATCAGTCCCACACCAACCATCGGCTTGCTGGCTAGCAACCCGTAGATCAACGTGCCAGGACGCGCATAGAGAATGATCAACACGCTCCCCATGGTCGGAAACAACGCATAACGGCTTGGAAAAGGGGTGCTCGGATCCATGAGATAGACGCTGTAGATGATCAACAGCAGCCCCAGCATGCTCCCCAGATTGTGACGCTTTGCAGAAGGGCTCTGCTCCGGCAACCGACGCATATGGATCGCCACCAACACCCCGGTCAAAAACTCCCAGACGCGGGTGGGTAGAAGATAGTAATTGGCCTTCATAAAGTGGTGCGTGGCCCATTCGCTAAGGCCAAAGCTGACCAATAATAGAATGAGAACACCCGGCACCAACCCTCGCCGCCCGAGACGACGCCACAGCACCATCAACAGCGGAAATGTCAGATAAAATTGCACCTCAATAGCCAAACTCCAGGTGTGTAGAAGCGGATCACGACCACTGATCTGGGAAAAATAGCCCGCCTCGCCCCAGTAATGCAGGTTGGAAATCGAGAGCGCCGCAGAGATGATACTGCGGGAAAACCCCTGCAACTGCTCCGGCGGCATCCATAACAGGGCAAAAGGGATACAGAGAAAAACCACCAGTAACATCGCTGGAGCAATACGCCGCATCCGCCGCTCATAGAACCCCATGAGGGTAAACCGATCCTCGTCCATCTCCGCCAAAATGATCGAGACAATTAGATAACCACTGATAACGAAAAAGATATCAACCCCAATAAATCCACCGCGAAACCCAACTATATTCGCATGAAACAAAATAGCTGGAATCAGAGCAACCGTACGCAGTCCATCTAGCTCGGGACGATATTTCATCATCTATCTCAATCCACACACATTGACGCAATAATCTAAATAAACTATTTATATAGAATAACTTATACTGATTTATTAAAGTTAATTATCAGAAAAACAGGAGCCGCAAGATTTTTTTTCTAAAGTATCCAGATCAGATTCCGATATAGAGGATAAGCGCTCATTTTATTTTGGGTAACGCATCACCCTTTGATTGGATTATGATAGAGAGGGAGGTAGCTCGGTTAACGGCTTTCCGAGCGGGTCCCTTTTTGGATGGATCCACCCAACGTTTTGAATACCATTTGAGGATACCGGCCATGGCCAATCCCATTACCATCAGCAATACATCTCTTGCGCAGAGCCTTATTGGCAAGATAGGCAACAGTCAGGCCACAACGGCAAGCTCGCTCAGCAAACTCTCTACCGGATTGCTGGTATCGAAAGCGTCGGATAATGCGGCGGCACTCTCCATTATTTCCGGGATGAACAGCGAGGTGCGCGGTCTCAATCAGGCGACCCGCAACACCAACGACGCCATCTCCATGACTCAGATCGCCGATGGCGGCATGCAGAGCATTAACGAGGCCCAGCAGCGCATCCGCGAACTATCGGTGCAAGCCTCCAACGGAACCCTCAACGATAGCGATCGGGCATCCCTGCAACTGGAGGTGGATCAACTTCAAAGCCAGATTTCCGATACCATCGCCAATACCGAGTTCAACGGAAAACAGGTGCTGGCCAGCAGCGAAACCGTCGCGGTTCAGACCGGACCCAATGCCGGAGACTCCACCAACATCGCCCTCACCGACTACAGCGCATCATTCACCAATGTCGATATCTCCACCCAGGCCGGCGCCCAAAGCGCCATCACCTCCATCGATGCCGACATGGAGACGGCAACCGATGCCCAGGCCAAGTTCGGGGCTGTGCAGAATGGACTGGAGAGCACGGCAAGCAATCTGGCCAGCATGGCAGAGTCCATCTCAGCCGCTCGCTCCCGCATCGAGGATCTCGACGTCGCCTCGGAGACCGCCAAGCTGGCCAGCTCGCAGATTCGCGACCAGTTCAGCGTCTCCACCCTGGCCCAGTCGGGACAGTACAACCGTAATATTCTGGACCTTCTGTAAAGATTGGCCCCTTCGGACTCATTAGGGATATCGGCCACGCCGACATGCGCAAGGATGCGCACCCCCCCTATCAAGTTAGATGGAAATCGTTCCCACCCTCGCTTTTGACCCGTTTCAGACCCTTCTCAGCCTGCTTGATCAACGTCTCTACATCTTCACCGGAATCAGGAAAAATACTCATGCCAATGCTGACCCCCAACGAATGGCTACCATCGGAAAGCTCATAAGGCTCAATCAGCATGCCGTGCAGGCGTCTGGCAATCTTCATCACCATCTCATGGTCCGGGCACTCCGGCAGAAAGGCGGCAAACTCATCTTCGCCGATGCGAAACACCAAATCCTCGCCCCGCAAACACTCCATAAAGCGACGCCCCACCTCAATGAGAAGCTGATTACCGCCCCGCTTGCCATACGCCTGGTTGGCATGGCGAAACTGGTCCAGATCCAAAACAATCACCGCCACCTTCTCGTTCTTGCGCTGATACTGCATCAAAGCCCGATTGAGAAACTCATCAAACATTCGACGGTTGCCCAAATTGGTCAGCGGATCCTTCAAGGCCAGCCCTTCCAGAAGCGCCTTGGCATCGGTGAGCGACGCCACATGACGCGAGAGCTTAAGCGAGGCGGCATCCAACGCCTGACGCAACATGTCAATCTCGTTGTGATTGTTCTCATCGAGCTCACCCCGATGTTTCTCATCGGTACAGACGCGCACCATGGCACTCGCCTGACCACGCAGCTCCCGAAGCGGCGCCAGGATCATGCGATTAAATATCAAGCCCAACAACAGCAGCACAACAATGCTGCCGATGGTAGCGTAGAGCATACGCATACGGCTTCGCGAGAGAGTCTCATGTGCCATCTTCGGGCTCACCGGCACCACCAGACAGAGCGTACGCCCCACGACATCGACCGGCGTATAGTAGAGATTCCAGGGGCGCTGCTCATCAAAGGCCAGGTTGGATTTTTTGTGGTGAATCGCCTGACGCACCAATTCGGAATCGATGGCATTACCCCGCACGATGTTGCGCTTCAACCCCAACGGCCCCTTTTCGCTGACCAACACAAACGGCAGATCGGGGTGATCCCGTAATAGTTGGACCACCACATGACTGAGGCGGTAACCAAAAACAACCTGAGGAGCCGGTTCACCACCCCCTTGCAACGGCGCAAAAAAAAGCAGACTCCAGCGCCCCCCTACCGGACCCGCTGTCACCCAATGTTTTCCGCCTGCTGTCTGTTTGCGCAGATCGGCCAACATTTCAGCGGGCAGTGTCTGATTGGGGTCAAACATCTGGGGAAGATGGCGATGGATCTTACCGGACCCCTCCATCAACAGCAGGAAATCTACCCCCCAATAAGGGAATAGCTCACTGAGCTGCTTCCAGAGATCTGTGAGCGCCTTACGGTTGAGCTGCACCGTATGCATCTGGGACGGCTCCACAGTATCCGGGGTCATGCCCACCTTGGGCGGCCACGTGCTGTTAACCAGCCAGGAGTCCTTAAAACGGGCCAGACGCTCCACCCGCTTATCCAAATCTTTCTGGATGGTCTGGGTGACACGAGCCGCTTCGCCTTGTACGCGCTCTTCGAGAACATCCTGTAAAATCGCATAGTTGACGTGGTAGCTCATGGCCAGCGTCGAGAAGATCGCCAGCAGCAGAAACACTATCGACGGATAGATCAAACTCTTTGTTCGCCACATGGTTGATAGGCCCCTCGGTCGCCATTCAGTGCGCTTACTCTTCAATGATCTCCCCGGAAGGGGTCACGGTCGTCAAACCCAACATTTTCCAGCCCTGCATGCCGGCCCGATACCACTTCAACTTGTGGGCCGGATAGCCCACCATCAGCAGCGAGCGAATATTGGTGGCCGACTGGCCGCACCAGTTGCCATTGCAATAAAACACCAACGTCTTGGCGTATTCGAAATTGAGAAAATCCTCTTCCTGGGCTACATCAAAATTGACTTCGAGGATTTCCAACATGGTTTTGCGATCGGTATGGCGAAAGTGCAGCTTGGTCCAAGGGATCGCCACGGCACCGGGAATCATGCCACGAGACTGCCAGTCGGGGGTGCGAGAGTCGATCACAAGAATGGTGTCATCCCCTGCCGACAGGCGCTTTAGATACTCCAAAACATCCAACTCACCGATGGTCTCAATGCCGGGGCTGAGCTTCATGGGCTGGATACAAAATGGCGGACAGGGACGAGAAACGTAGGCAAAGTCGAGATCGATAGAGGCTTCAGTATCCTGATTCCTCTGCACCCGCACGGTTTTTCCGTCTTGTAGTTTGACCTCAACATACGGCAGGGAAGGCCGAAGCTTGACCGGAAAAGCGTCGTCACTCTGCGGGGCTGCCTCCGCTGCCCGGAGCGCACCGACCGGCATCAGCATCAGAAACAGCAGAACCGAGCCCGGCAGAAGCTTGCTAAGGGGCCACACCTGCCGTTTGGCGGTGAATCGTCTCTGAGGAACCATATTCGACGCATCCCAAATGGTTGGTGGGAAAATCGGAGGCTATTCCACATAACCTTATCAAAAGTTTCAATAGGTTATCAATAGGCTCCATAGGTTCGACAAACAAACAGCCCTGTCCACCCACCCACCCCATCACAAGGATGATCCATATATTTTACTTAATAATCATAATCTGATTGATATATCAGCACAAAAAAAAAGCGCCCTTCCTCATATGCATCACCGCTTTGCCGATGCCAAAAAGCCATCGCAACACACGAATGACGCACAGGAAGTGCGCTTAATTAATGCAGCAGGAGACACAGGGGAAGACAGATGTAGATGGGCACCCCAATGCCAACCATTCCGCCTATACGGGCCAGAAACGCCCCAGTCCGCTATTTTTTTGACGATAATAGAGGTAGCCGCCAAACGCACCCACCGCCAGTAGAACCCAGGGATTCCAACTGGCCAGATTGAGCCCCAGAACCTTACCGGACGTCAAGCCGGCGGGGGTAGCCTGGGCTGTGGTGACGCCACCGGCGGTTACCACAGCTCCCGTTCCGGCGGCAGCGACAGCACCCTTGCCCACCACGGCACCGCCACCAGCTTTGGCCATAGCCGCAGCAGTCGGCAACTGCTGAAATTCCAGGACACCAGGGCCCACAACCTTGACGGCTTCACCCGGCATAAGAGTAGTCACAATTTCTTGAAGAGGCATGGTAATCTCACATTATCAATCATTCGTTAATGGATACAACGCACTTAACACCACCTTGTGGCATTAATGAATGAGCCGTTCAACTTCCCTTAACAATAGCAGCACAAATGTAGAATAATATTGATTCTTATTTGTGTTGAGTGTAACTTTACCATGGTACCATCGCATATGGACGAAAATCCAGAGCACTCTTTACATACCGCTTGATCTATCGGAAACTGCCACTATGGCTCCGCGGATTTATGCCATCGCACACGGTTCGGAAGATGGGTGACAAGAACAATAATTAAGGGAACCGACCCGATTAATGGCCCCTTGGCGCAACTTGTTAATCAGAACCCTAGTGAAGGAATTGAAGCGATGCAGTTTGAATGGACCCCGGCCATGAGCGTCGGATACGCGGAAATCGACCAGGATCACCAACGACTGGTTGAAATTATCAATGAAATCTATGCCCCCTCACTCAGCACTGACAGCCTGCGGAACTTGCTGCTTAAGACCCTTGCCAAGCTGATCGACTACACCGAATTCCACTTTCGGCGGGAAGAGAAAATCCTCGAAGAGCACAACTACCCCTATCTGGAGCAACACAAGGCGATCCATGCCGACCTGGAGCAACAGGTACGCGATATTCTGGAACGGGTGGAGAAAGATGATGCGCATAACTTCGACATGCAGGTGATGATGGAGATTATGACCTTCCTGCGCGGGTGGCTCTTCAACCATATCGATGACGAAGATATGGCGTATGTCAACTACATCACCTAGGACCTGTTCGCAGAGGGTGTTCCATTAGGATTAACGCTCCATTAATTCGATAAGGTCTCCCACCACACTTCACTAATTCAATAGCCCCCAGCCCCAACTGGGGGCTATTGTTCGATTCTATTTCACCCATTTATATAATATCGATGTAAAAGAACGCTTGACACCAATCCAAAAACAAGTATTAATACTCGGGTTACGTTTTGGGAGCTGAATGGGAACGGTTTTCAATTAAAGAATTACTTGTGAGGGAAATAAGACCATGGCGCAACCTAACATGATGACTCCACCTGGATTGGATCCCACCGCTCTCAAAGGGATGGTCCTACAGGAAGCGGAGTTTAATTTTGCAGCCAAAGGGGCTGCAGGCGCGAAGGCCGGTATGGCAGGTGCTGGTGCCAAGGGCGGCATGGCCGCTAAGGGAGCCACCATGCAGGCTGTCGCAATGAAGGGAACCGCTGCTGGAGCCGCAGGGGCCGGAACCGCTGCTGCCACAACTGGTACCGGAGCGGGTGGAGCCGCCGCCCAAGGGGCCGGAACCGCCAAGGCCGTAGCTGGAAAAACCATCTGGAACGGTGGAGCCAGCCTGGGACTTGGGCTGGGCCTGGGAGCCTGGGGGCCAGTGATCCTGGTAGGCACCATCGCCGCCATCGGCGTCGGCGTCTATACCTACATGAAACGCCCTCGTGGCGATGTGGAGATGGAAGCCGCTGTCAGCTAGAGCTGCTCAGCAGATTCTCCCGCATCATCGCACTGCAAAAAGCGCGCGCCACCCTTATCGTTCACACCTCAATTGTGTGTCGTTTGGGGTGGCGTGATTTTATCTATTAACGCCCTCTATCCCCTTGCTGTGCTCCCGTCATGAGAAAAACCGTCCGTCAAGTTCAACCAGCTGTCTACCGTCGCCCGGCACCACCCAATAAGCTGGCGCTGCTCTGCTATCTGGGGGTGCTCTGCTTGGTACCGCTGGTGATCAATAAAAAAGATGAGTTTGTCTACTTCCATACCTTGCAAGGACTGGTGATCTGGATGTGGGGCATGCTGGCCATCTTCAGCCTGCATATCCCCGTCATTGGGCATATGTTTTTCAGCTTTTCAGTGCTGGCTATTGGCGCGTTGAGCATCTTGGGCATGACCTCGGTGATGCTGGGACGCAAGTGGCGGCTGCCTGGCGTATCACTCTTTATTCGACGCCGTTAATGACTCTCTAGGTGTCAACAGGCCCTAGGCAGCCAATGACAGAACCCGCTTCTTCTTGGGTGCAGACGAACACAAACAGCAATCAATCTTATTTACAGCAATCCCCCCCTCTCCATGCACGCCTTTATAATTGCAATCAGGCGCGTTCTCACCTATGTTTATTGACTGTCGTTGACGTTTTTCATAGGGTTCTTTAGGCTCCTTAACTGAATATGGTTCGGAGATTGGAACCTATCGAGTGATTCCTATCAAAAGGACCGCCTCATGCTGCCCCTTCTTGTTGCCTCATCTGCTGTCGGTATCTGGGTTGGCCGTAAGTTCATCTGGCCGCAAACGCCGGAACAGATCCGAGCCAAGGAGATGAAAGCGCGACGCAAGCAGCGCCAATCCCAACCGATTGAGCTGATCCGCGAATATGTGATGGCCGATGAGCCGGTGATTCTGGCCACCGAAGAGGTACCGCTGGATAATCGCTTTGGCAACCGGGTGCTGATCAGCGAATTGGAGTTTAGCCGCACAGCCACCATTTCGCTCAATCTGGGCAACTCCCAAGGCATGTCCTCCACCTTTCATAACAGCCTGATCAAGCTGGTCCAGTCGTGGAGCTCGGCGCACATGTCCCGCAGTTTGGGCATGCAGGTCGGCAGCCAGATCAACCGCTCCATCCGCCTGCGCCTCTCCTGTGATCCGGGCAAGATGGCCATGTATCGGGTGTTATGGAAGCAAGAGAGTCGTCGCGGTGTCCTGGAAATGCGCATTCGCAACAAGACCTACGAGATCCCCTACACCATGACCTATGGCCTTTCCCACTCGCTGGAAAGCTTGGATTATGTGGTGGAGCGTGGACCAGATGAAAATATTGAGGATGAGGTGGTGGATTTGGGAGAGTAAAACTCAAACGACGGCCCCCAATAATAAAAAACGGCCCCCAAATCCCGAGGGGGCCGTTTTTTATTGCGTCACCACTATGTTCCGAGCTCAATATCGGGGATCATCCTCAATGGACGCCATATCGCGCACGCTCTCCTCGCCCATCTGCACCATCTGCCGCTTGATCAGATCCAACTCTGGGACCGACCCCTCCTGAGAGCAGAAATGGACGCAAACATCTCCCACATGGGGTACATAGGTGGCCAGCTCCTCCTCTACGCGATTACTGATCAGCTTTGCATCGCGTATCGATAGATCCGAGTGGACCCCCACCACCATGGTGATCCAAAGCTCCTGGCCAATGCGACGAGTACGCAGGCTCTCAATCTCTTCCACCCCCTTGATGCCCATGGCAATGCGGTTGATCTTCTGCACCACATGGCGCGGGGCCGCTGAGTCCATCAAACCCTTAAACGATTCAAACGCCACCTCGCTACCGAGAACAATCAGGTGGACACTCTCACCCAACGCCACCACCGTATCAAGCCACGCCATTCCCAGATAGTGTGAGCCGACAATGGCCAGCATCACCGCCAGAGACGAGAGGCTATCCCCCTTATGGTGCTTAGAGAGGGTCATCACCATGGGGCTGTTGATCTCCACCGCTACACAACGGGTGTAGAACTGGAGAAACAGATTGACCACCATGGAGAAACCAGCCGTCCACAGGGCGATTAAATGCGGGGCCTGATGCGCCCCCTCAATGAGGGTATCCGCCGCGTAATAGAACAGAACGCCGGTGATGGCCATCAACACCATGCTCACCACAAGAGAGAGCAGAAACTCTATCTTGCCGTGCCCGAAGGGGTGTTTCTGGTCGATGGGACGGTTGGCGACCCGCAAGCCGACAATAATCAAAATGGAAGTGATGACATCCTTGGCCGAATAGAGACTATCGGCCACAAGCGCGTGGGAGCCGGATATGACACCGACAAAGAGCTTCATAACGGAGAGCGTCAGGTTGGCAAACAGACCAATCCAACCCACCATCTCATTACATACAACGCACTTTGCGTACCTCATGGCTCCTAAAAACTCCGCTATCGGCGCTGGTTGAGCTCATATTTCATCATGTGTTTATGGACATGCATAGGCCATACCACGCCCACAGAACGCCCCAGGACTTTTTAATACTCGTCTTCGTATTGGCTCTTCTTTGGTCCTCGGACCAAAAATGCAAAGATAGCCACCGCAAAGCCGGTGACAAAGGCAAGAGAGACAATCAGGATCATCGGCGCTTCAACAGCCGGACCAAAGATCAACCGTACTTTGGTCTCGTGCATGTTTTGCGATGCGAAGGCCAACATCAAAATGGCTAGAACGAGAGAAACTACCAGCCTGCCCACGCCCAATTTCTCCTCTTAAACAAGGACCAGACAAGGCGCTGCCATTCAGCAACGCCTTGTACTTTCATCCCTAACAACCCTCAGTTCGGATCCATAACGTCGCCGAACAACTCTAACCTTAAAGACGCTGAGCCCAACCACCAATCAACGGCAGACGCCATGCACGTCCCAAAAGAACCGACAGAAGCCCAACAACCGACAGGAAAAAGCAGAGAAAGCTGGAGGTGGAGAAGAATATCTTACCCGCTCCAGGAATCACCAAGCTATAGATGGCCAGAACTTCCCAGATCCAGAGAAACACACCCTGACGGGCATGGAACTGAACATAGGTGTCGTCACGAGAGACTACCAACGGAACCAATGACAGAATCCCCAGATAGCTGAGACCCGCCATAATCTGAGATCCGGTGCCGACTCGCCTGAATACTTTCTGATATGCCTGCTCCATGGATGCCGCCCCTCTGATAAATGCGTCGTTAAATCGTGAGTATTTTCCGTATTTATATCGTGCATCGAATATCCAGGGCAAGTATTAATTGCCCTAAAATATCAATACAACCCCTCTTTACGATACCATAATACTGTATAACACTCGCCCCATACTACTTAGCCGCCCATCACATCGCCAATCTGGTTCCAATACTCGGCGGGCAGCTCGGTGGCCATCTTCAGCGCACCTGCGGCTCCGGCGTAGTCTGGGTCAGAGACGCGGGAGACCTTCACCGTGCCATAGCCCTTCAGGGCGTTAACCAGCATGACATCAAGACCGCGAATATTGGATCCGCCACCGGCCAGGATGATGTTTTGTAGAACCTCGTCCTGATCGTCAGGATCAAACATGGTGATAATCTGCTCCAGACTCTCAACGACATCAGGAACAATCGCCTCGCAGGCCGTACGCAGCTCATCAGTAAGATCGTGCGGCACTGGTCGTCCGCCACTGCGCAGATCCACCACAACCTCCTCTTGAGGCTCACCGACAAAACCAAACTGATCTTTGATCTTTTGGGCCAGGAAAGGGGTGAACTGCACGTCCGGATAGGACTCCTGCACCGCTTTTTGGAACACTTCGTCGATAAAATTACCCGCCTTGAGCAGGGTGATCTGATCGTCGGTGCCGGGCACCATGCCGCGCATGGCACAAATATCCACCGTGCCCGCGCCGATATCCACCACAATGGCGCGGTTGAGACGGTTGAGACCATAGGCCACCATGAATGGTTCGGAAACCACCATGGAGTAGTCCAGCAGCTCATTGGTGATTTTCAGGAGCTGGCCGCGACTGGAGACCGAAGCACGCGCCGGTACACCTACAATGGCGCTGATGCGATCCGCCGGTTTTGGGTTAACCATGGCGATCACACTCTGAAGCAGCTCAATGGCGGCTTGGGTGTCTTTTTCACTGGTCTCTTTCAGAACGCCGTTCTCCAGCGGAAAATAGAGATTCAGGTAGGGGTGTTTCTCCAGCGCCTCATCACCGATAACGTGGGTGCGCCCCAAAATTTTGACGCCAATAATGTCCTTTGGATAACCCACCACCGAACGAATCATCTTCTTCAGTCCACGATTGGACATGATCGCCGTGCGTGATGTTCCAAGATCAATACCCAGCAAAATATCTTTGCCCTGGGATGTCTGCATGCCATTCCCCTATCTGTATGTGCGACACTTACGTCAAATGAATCGATATCAAACTGCCCACCAAACGATGCACAGTGGTATTCAGGAACCTTCAGACACTCACACCCGAACATTCGCAGGCGTTGCATCTTGGGAGGTATCGACCTCTTGGCCCTTTTTGATCAGCGTACTGGTGATCATGGTCGCGGAACCTACCACGCATCCGACACTTCCCACCACCACATTGCTACCGCCGCGAATCACCAAACCGACACCGGTAAAAATCTCCTGCACGCCCACCGCCACGCGATTGGCCATTCGGGTGACCAACGGTGCAGAAGAGGGCACGCCATCAGTGGCCAGCGCCTGGGGCGTGAAGCCCTCCAACGCTGTGGCTCCTCGCTTGGCCAACTGTACCACACCACCCACCATGTCACCCAGGGTGTTGGCAAGGCCCGCGCCCAAATCTTCAACCGGGACCGCCAAGCCTCCCTTTTCGCCACCAGACGCAGAGGCCACACCATCGGTAGCCACACTGTCCAGCGCCTGACCCTGTTGCGAGGCAGTGAACATCTCGCTGGGATCCAGAGAGGGAGCCGAGCCGGTCAGAAAGCCCTCCTCCATCGTCACGCTCTTCGGGTGCAGGCCGAGGTCAGGCATCTCATCCAACTCACCGCCAATATAGATGGTCTCAGGCTGCTCGGGCAGCACTTCAGGTTCAGGCTTGGCCTCACCAGGCTTAGACTTGGGTTCCGATTGCGATGCCGGAGGGGCACTTTTAATCACAGGCGGCGCTTCCGGTGCAGGCGGCGTGATCGGTTTTGAGGCTTCCGGCTCGGATGCTTTCGGTTCCAGAATATCAGGTTCCGCCACATCGTTGACATTTGGCTGCACGAACGGATGCGCGTGGTGCTGATCCACCTCTTGCAGCGGCTCGATGGCCAGATCCTCTACATCCAACAGTACCGGGCCCGGCGTCGGCTCAGACTGTTCGGTTGCAGCTGGGGGCTCCAGCTCGCCCACCTTGATTACCACAGGCGGAGTAAAAGGAACCGCCTTCTCGGCATCCGTTGCAGAAGGGGACTTGGCAGCAGGCGCTACCGGGGCCTCCGGCGGGCGAGGAGGACTCTTCCAGATATACTGCGAAGAGGTCTCCAGCCGCACATCCTCAGTCTCCACAGCGTTTTGATCCGCCTCTGGGGCGTCCGGCTTACTCTGCTCTGGAGCCTCGACCTTGGCGGGAGCCGAAGCCTCAACGGGCATCGGAATCTCTTCAGGTTCGGGAGCAGACACCTCACCCGCAGCTTCAGGCTGTTCAGCACGAAGTTTGGCCTTGGCCGCCTTGGGAAGCGCCTTATCTACCAGATTGCTGAACTGCTGCTTCTGGGCATCCGGCATTACACCATCAGGACCAACGCCAACCCCGTTAAATGGAGAATCCTTCAAGCCACGATAGGGACGGCGATAGACCTTCTTACCGGATTTGGCGGGCGGCTCGGCACTCTGCTCTTCGGATGGCTCAACGCGGGTTGCCTGTTGCGGAGGCTCATCTTCCTGTCTGCTTTGCCAGACGGTGGGCGACACCCGCTGAGAAGGGCTAGGCACCGGACGGCTGCGCACCTGCACTCTGGTTTCATGTCCCTCCAGATAGGTGGGAGGCACACGCATGTAGCTCTCACGGCGCGTGATAATGCCGCTGTTCTGCTCGGTGTTGCTGCGGCTGATCTGCTGCGCGCGCCGCTCCTGCTCCAGAAGCGCCTTATCGATCTCGGCTCCCGGAGCGCTGGCACCGTGCATGGCCGACCTATGCGTGACCACGCCATAGGTCTTACCCAATGGGTTGACTGGCTTACGAAAAATTTTTGCCTGGCTACTACTACTGATGGGGTCCTGGACACGACTTGCGTCGGTATCGCTACCCTGTGCACCCTCTTTGAGATTGGCCGGCTTTGGGGTGGCAGGCGGGGCGCTCTGTTCGTAGCGCTCCATCAGATTGGAGAACTCAGCCGCTGTGGCGTGTGCAGCAGGCTCTTGGCTGTCGGGAACGGCATCTGCCGTAAAGGGATTACTAAGCAGGTGTGGTGCCTCCAGATGCGCGCCCTGCCCCTTGATGTGATCCAGCACCACTTTGCGATCCTGGGCATCCAGTTGCGGTGCCTCCTCTTCCTGGACCGGAGTTGGGGAGTTGGGTGGCGTTGACGGAACCGCTTCTTTAGACAATGCCTTGGCACCAGTTTTGGTCATGAGCTTTGGAGACGGCTTCAGGGCCGCCTTGCTGGATACTTTTTTGGTCACACCATTACCATTCCTGTTGCTGCCATTGGCCTGTTTGGATACCTGGGGCTTACGATTGGCCGGCTTGGTGACCTTTGGCTTGGTGACCTTTGGCTTGCCGGCAACGGGCTTGCTCGTGGTGGCCGGAGCTGCATCACGGCTGACGGGCTTGGTAACCTTTGGCTTGCCGGCAACGGGCTTGCTCGTGGTGGCCGGAGCTGCATCACGGCTGGAGACTTTGACGGACGCCTGAGACGCCGACGATTTAACGCTTACCTTAATGCCGGGACGCTGAGCAACAGGGGCTCCTTGGGCTGGGGATAGCGGACGCGCCTTAGCGACAGGCTTGGGAGCAGGCGTGGGTTTTTTCGGTCTGATCATAGGCGGCGGCATACCCTTGCGAACCTTCTTCGTAGCAGGCTGGGCCGATGCAGCAGCTACAGGCTTGACCGACTTAGGGACCGGCTTGGCAAGCTTGGAGGCTGGTTTGACAGGCATCGCGGTGGGCTTTACAGGCTTGGATGCCGCTGGGGACTGAATCGGCTTGGGCTGTTGCATGCTATCCATGTCCTGCTGCTTGCGCAGGGGATTTTCCGACATGCGCGCCACCGACTGAGGTGCATCTGAGGGTCGATCTTGGCCGGTAGCCCGTTTTCCTTGGGCGACAGCCCCACCACGTGCAACCGTGGCCCGCTTGGGGGCGTTCTCTTTGGAGGCGGTGGCCTGAGCACGCTTCGAGATCGCTGTATGGCGGGGTCGGCCACCAGCCACAACTCGGCTGGAACCGCCAGAGGCTCTGGAGCCCCCTCCTGTAGCACTCTTGTCTTTGGATTGGGAGGCCGAACGGGCCGGGGAACGTTTGCGTCTGCTCTGATCATCCATGGTCTGTTCTGTCGCACCGCCTGCCGTATTTATCGAGCCTCCACCGCGTGATGTCCCACCACCCGCTCTTCCAGACCGCCGAGAGCCACTCTCCGCCGCCATAGCATGAAGATGGTAATCCAGACCCCCTTGCAGCGGCGCAGAAATCCCTCCCGAAACACCCGCCATGGCGCTAACCGGCGTGGTAAGAGAGAGATCCATAGCCATATAGGAGACCTGCTGTCCGGCGCTCTTCATCTCTTCAAGCACCACCCGACGCCCATCCACAAGCACCCGCACCACCTCACGCATGGCCGATACACCACGCATACGCACATTTGGCACGTCAGAGCTCGCGGCACCCACTGAGTGGCGGTGCGGATCGGATCGATCAGATCGGTTGGCCATGAAACTAAAATCCCTTTATTGATACAGTTCTCGCGTCACACCGACCAGCGATTCATGATGCTCGAAGGTGGGTATTCCCAGCTATTGAAGCGCGACAAACATTGGCTTGTTACGCCGTTCGATACTGAGTAGCGCACCACCCCCCTGCTTCTTGGTCGCCTGTTTAATAGCCTGATCCAGCGTCATGGCATCCACCACCGGCATGCCGTTGATGGACTGCACAATATCGTTGGACTGAATACCTGCCCGATCCGCCGCCGAGCCGATATTCACCTCGGAGATGATGCCGCCTTTTTTGTTTTTCAAGGTGGGCTTTTTCATCACCAGCGCGGCATCAATGGGCGAGATCTCCATGCCCATCCACTCAAACTCGGTCTTGGCCGGAGGGAGTCGTCGTTGCGCCTGAGGCACCATCTGCTGGGCCTGGGGTGCCACAGGCTGTCCCATATTGGGCCCGTTCATGGGCGGCTGCGGCGTCACCTGGGCCACTGGCAGCGCCATATTGGGAATCCGCGCCAACCAAGTCGCCAAAGGCCCCACTGCGGCCACCGGCGTGGCCTGAGGCAGCTGAACACGGGGCTGTTGCAACGGCATTGGCTGTATGGGCGGCTGAAGCGTATTCACCGGAGGCGCTTTTCCAGCCGGCGGCATCACCGTCATGGGCTGCTGAACACTATTCTTACGTGGTTTCTTAGGCCGCTTGTCAACGCGGATTTTGATATCCTGACGACGCCCTTTACGCACGATGGAGATACGCGCCTGCTCGCCAGGATCGACACGGGCAAGGCGGTCGTCAAAATCCTGGAGCGACTTCACCCAACCGCCACCAATCTTGAAGATAATATCCCCCGCCTTAAATCCAGCAGCAGCGGCCTTGGTTCCAGCCCCGACTCCCCGAATCAATACACCCTCTTTATAGGGAGAGTTGGCCTGTTTGGCCATCTCCGGGGTCAGCGTTCCGATATCAAAACCAAGCGTGCCGCTGGGGCCACCCCAAGCGACATTGAGCCCCAGCGCTTGATCCATATTATTGGGTACAACCGGCGCTGCTGGTTGACCCATGGGGCCCATCCCCTGCCCTTTGCCAAGTCCCTGCCCCATACCGCGCCCCTGACCTTTGCCCGTATCAAGCGGGTTGGTGGGCAGACCAATCGCCCCACCAGGGGAGAACATATAGCGATTCTGATAGCGAGGCATCTGCTGACGCACCGGCTGAGCAGAGGCGTTGGGATTAAGCGGCGGCAACATCTCATGACAATCGGCACAGGGGCCGCGATCATCATGGGGCATGGCGGCATCAGCGGGAATCGGCGGCGCTGCACCACCCCCACGGGCGGCTACCGTCATCCCACCGGCCATACCGGGCGCCATCATGCCACCTGGTGCTTGACCCTGACCGCCCAGTGGCGGCAACAGTTGATGGCAATTTTGACAGGGACCGCGATCATCGTGAGGCATCACCGCATCCACAGGAATCGGCGGGGCCGCAGCTCCAGTCCTTCCGCCGCCCACAGCAGCAGCCGGAACCGCACCCCACACGCCCTGCTTCAACGGCTTGGAGGGGGGCAGAATCTGATGGCAGTTCTGACAGGGACCACGATCATCATGCGGAAGGGCCGCATCGGCGGCGATGGGTGGTGCGCCGGTGGTTTGGGTCTGACGCCCCATCTCGGCAGCTCGATTACGGGCCATAGCAACGGGGGTGACCGCCATTCCGGCAGGAGGCTTTAGATTCGGGGCCGGAACGTCGGGTAGATTAATCTGCTCTTCCAGAAACTTACGCGCCTGACTAACCGGCACTGCAAACCCCACGCCCGAGAAAGCATCCGTCGAAGTAAAGATCGCAGTATTGACACCCACCAGCCGACCATCAAGTCCGACCAGGGGACCACCAGAGTTGCCACGGTTAATGGCGGCATCTGTCTGCAGCAGGCCACGATGAACCACATCGCCGATACTCACCACTTTGCGCTTGCTGGAGATGATGCCCTTACTGACCGTCTGATCAAGGCCAAACGGACTACCGATGGCAATTACGGGATCGCCTACCTGGATCTGTTCGCTGTTGCCCAGAGCCGCTGGAACCAGCGGGGTTTCCGGCTCGACTTTGAGCAACGAAAGGTCGCGCATGGGATCACTATTCACCAACATGGCGTGATAGCGTTTGGTACCTAACTCGTTGAAGACCGTCACATGAATCTGACGCGCATTCTCCACCACATGGTAATTGGTAAGAATGTGCCCACCGGCGGTGACGATAATCCCGGAGCCGATGCTCTCCATGGCCACGCCGCTGAAGGGATTGGCGAAGCGAAGTCGCGGCCGGGTGGGATTGCCTTGGGCATCCTTGGCAGGCGGTGCTGCTGGTTTGGCACTGGAAGCGCTGACGTTGACCACGCTGGGCATCATCGACTGGGCCACCAGGGCAAAGGGGCTGACGTTGGTGCGCTGGGGCGTCGTCATGGCCACGGGTTGGGCTTGAGGCTGGGCTGGGGCTGTCTCTGGCTGCGGCGTTGGATCGGGAAACGACGGTGCCGTGAAGGCTGGGGCCGGTTGCATCATACCACCAGGAGACGTGTTCTGGGCGACCTGAGCCGCCGCCCGGGCACGCCGCCCCTTACCAGCGTCAAAAAGATCGCCCGCTTGCCAGCCGCCCTCTTTGGATTCGGAAACCCAATAGCTGCCAACCATCAAAACCAGGGAGATGAGAATAACCAGGTAGAGATACCGGATCATCGTCTTCCCGCAAAAATGCCCGCTGTCTGGAGGACCCATAAGTCGTTATTCTTCTTTTTGCTTTGCCTCAGCGAACTCCATGAGTTCATTGGGCTCGGATTCGTCTTCATCCTCATGCTCGCGCATGTTGGAAATCCCTGCGCCAAGCGCAATGAAACTGAAGATGATCAGGAGAATGGGCACCAACCCACGCAACATCTCCACCACCGACCACCACCAGACAGAGAGCCCCCAGAGCCCCAGGGCCAAAGCGATCAAACCAACGATAATATTTGGCATTTTCAACCTTTTTCGATACAAAGGCGTCAACAGATATCAACGATAAACCAGGACACCCATTATCTCATGGTATGCGCCCCAAACGGCACGCTTCAATGAACAATCACCTATTTCACTGAAACGTCACGACTACTGTTACAAACATTGCTTCAAAACATACTGACCATAGGCCATGATGACAAAATTGGCAACCCTACGGAAGGGAAGAAACCATCACGTTGCAGTACACCTCTTGCCGTCCGGCCTATCCGTGGATTTTGCGCTTCTCCAGACCGCCTCGCACCTGCTCCAGAAAAGTATAGATGCGCACCCCCTCCTCGCGGGAGATGGCCCCCTCGGCCATAGCGCGCGTTACTTTTCCCTTCAAGCAATCCACATCCACACCACGCTTAAGGGCCAGCATCTCCAGACGCGTTGAGGCTAGAAACAGCTCACGTCGAGAGGGATCCCGGACGGTAAAACTACGCAAGGCATTGCCATCTCCTTTTAAAATCTGGTCGATACGGGCATCCAGTAGGCGCTTATTACGATTACAATCACCAAGCTCCTCCATCCACAAGGGATCCCGAGGGTGACGGTCATTGCCCAGATCATCCCGCCACAGGGGAGATGTGCCATCTTCGGATGGCATAAAGAGCGGTGATTGCAGATCCATCTCAGCCAACACATGGGGTGACTTTTTGCGATCTTTCAGCAACAGGCGCATCTTCTCCAACATGGCCGTAGGTTTTCCAGCATGACGAGCATCCAGGACGCCTTCTGCCACGGCCTCCATCAAACGCCCCTTCATTCGTTCAGCATCCAGAGGGGAGTGCAGCGGTATCAGCGTCAACTTTGACGATAGTTGCTCTCCCTCCGGCAACTTCGCCGAACGATCCAGACAGATTGCCAAGGCACCAACATCCCCATCCAGTGCTTGCTCAAAGAGATCCAGAAAATCCATCTGCCGTTTATGCTCCTCGCGCAGTGGATTGAGATTTCGATACACTTCCCGGCTGGATGTATGATCCGTTACGGTCATCTCCCGCTGTCGCCTAGCTGTCGGCACAGGATTACGATTTAACTGAGGCGCATGGCTTTGGGCAACGCAAATCAGTCCCGTAGATGGAAACGCCTCTTGATCCTGATTTGCTGCGGTCGATACCGCGACTGAAGGAGTGTTCCCTGAAAAATCAGCAGCAACCAGCGCACGGGAGCCGGCGGATGACGCCTGACATGTCACCTCATCACTGAGGCCTAGCGACTCGCTGCTAACCG
>JADFWT010000099.1 GCA_015233785.1 Magnetococcales bacterium | reverse complement strand
CTTACGAGAAGAAGCAGGCCAGGGATCCCAATGCGCCTGAGCCCTCCTTCTTTGGCATCTTCGTTGATCCCACCAAGTGCAAAGGGTGTGGCGAGTGTGTGGTGGCCTGCGGCGATCACGACTGTCTGAAGATGATCAAGAAGACCCGGGATAACCTGCCCGACTTCTTCGCCATGTGGGACTTCTACAAAGACTCCCCCGAGACCCCTGCAGAGTATATCAATCCGAAACTCAAGGTTGATATCATGCTTAAGGACGACGCCAATCAGTTTGTTGGCGGTTCCGGTTCCTGCATGGGGTGCGGCGAGACTTCGGTGATTCGCCAGCTATTGGCCATGACCTACGAGAAGGTTGGCCATAAGTACGGCATTCTGGCCGCTACGGGCTGCAATACTGTTTACGGTTCCACCTATCCCTACAATCCGTTCCGGGTGCCCTGGAGCAACTCGTTGTTCGAGAACGTTCCTACGGTGGCCATGGGCGTCCGTGCTCACTGGGACCAGACCGGTCGCAAGGATCACGTGCTGTGGGCCTTCGGCGGTGATGGTGCCATGTTGGACATCGGCTTCCAGGCGCTTTCGCGGATGCTGGCTTCCGGCATGAACGTCAAGGCACTGGTTCTGGATACCCAGGTTTACTCCAACACTGGCGGACAGACCTCCACGGCGACCTATATCGGTCAGGAAGCCAAGATGTCTATCCACGGTAAGGTGCATGAAGGTAAGCTGGAAGAGCGCAAGGAGATCGGCAACATCGCCATGATGCATCCGCGCACCTTTGTGGCTCAGACAGCCGGTCCCATGACCAGCCACTTCTACAAGTCGGTGGAGCAGGCGCTGGAGTTTGATGGTCCGGCGGTGGTTAACGTCTATACCACCTGTCAGCCTGAGCATCAGGTGGCAGATGACATCTCCTGCGAGCAAGCCAATCTGGCGGTAGAGTCCCGGGCTTTTCCGGTATTTATCTACAACCCGGATAAAGGCAGTACTTTCAAGTCGCGTCTGTCACTTCAGGGTAATCCATCTGTCAACCGTGACTGGCACACCCGCAAGAAGAAGGGTGAAGAGGGCGAGAAGATCGATTTTCTCACCTTTGCCCGTACCGAGGGGCGCTTTCAGAAGCACTTCAAGAGCGGCGAGCCCACCCAGGTGATTCGCAACTCCATGCAGGATCGGCTCAACAACTGGCGTCTGTTGCAGGAGCTGGCTGGGGTAAAAAATCTGGATCTGGAAGAGCAGTCCGGCAAATAGCGGAGTGCATGGCTAGGTTTTTTCCAAGCCTTTTTATACAAGACGTCACAATCATTTGGATTGTGGCGTCTTTTTTTTGGGATGGGAGATGATCATGAACGATGCGATGGTGGCGCTACTCAGGAAGCAGCTTGAGGGGGACCGCACGCTGATATCTAAATTTGCCGCAGAGATTGCCTTACGGCTTGATGTTGATCTGCCTTTGGATGGGTTACGTTCGGATAAGCTGAAAGAGTTGGAGCCGTTCGAGCAGGAGCGGCTTCTCTCCACCCTCTACACCCCGGATGTAGAGGAGCGGATTCCCTTTGAGGCGTTGATGGGGCCGCAGGGAATCACCCAAGAGGCCTCCCAAGCTGGATCCGCTGCTGCCTTTGGCGTGATGGGCTCTATCAGCTTTGGTGAGGACAGTGCCCAGTTTGAGATACCTGAAGTGGTGATTGAGCGCTATGTGCGTTTGCTGTTTCTGGATAAGCCGGTGGATGACGGGTTGGCCTCCCGACTGGCGGCGGTGACCGATAGCCCGGAGAACCAACAGATGGCCATGGCCGAGGTGCGGCATCGCTACTTCAGCGGTGTGGCGGTCAATACGGTTCTGAAGGCGTTACTGGATTTGATGAAGGAGAAGCAGAGTTTCTCCATGGAGCGTTGGGCGTTTTTGATGGCTTTTCTGCCTTCGGTACGGATACGAGATATGGCGACCTTCACCAAGGCGCTGCGCAATCTGGTGGACTCCTATCGGGAAGACAACGAGAATCCCATCTTCAATCAGCGCCTGGAGGACTATCAGGGGGGCTCAATCCGCTCCAAATATTGCGGCCCGGAGATTAAGAATTTTCGTCTCACCATGGCCAAGGGGATCCTTGAGGATCTGGGCGAGGAGATTACACTTCCTTGATACTACACCAATTCCATGTCATGCTGAGTTGTTTTGTTGAATTGGATAAGGTGATTGGGTAAATCCCACCCGACACTCGGCATTGCTTCGGAGAGGTGGTCGGTTTTTTCTAATTTAATGCAGTAGGGGGGCGGAAACGGCACAGTTTTCATCCCCCGTTTTTTTGCCGGTCTCGGAGGGTTGGGGAAGACCCTCCGTCAGCAGTACAGGGTTGGTCCTTTTATGTCGCAACAGCAGAGCGAGACCGTCACCGTATGGTATGACGAAGAGCCGTTTCAGGTTCCTGCCGGGCGCACGTTGTTGGTGGCGCTGGAAGAGGTGGGGATTGGCTTTATCCGTAGCATCGGTTGTCGCGGTGGTGTGTGCGGCGCCTGTACGATTCTCTATCGGATCTCCAGCGAGCACGAGTTGCGCGTCGGTCTGATGTGTCAGGAGCAGGTGGAAGAGGGGATGCGAGTGATGCCTCTTCCTTACTTTCCCCAGAAAAAGGCCCGACACGATCTGGAGGTTGATGTCGACGAATCCCCGGACTATCGGATCCGTCGCCTCTATCCCGAGGTGAGCCGCTGCATCATGTGCGGCGAGTGTACTCGGCTCTGTCCCATGGAGATTGATGTCATGTCCTATGTGGGCATGATTAAAAGCGGTGATCTGAAAGGGGCGGCCAAGGAGTCGTTCACCTGTATTCAGTGTCAGGCATGCGCTTTGCGCTGTCCGGCGCAGATCTCCCAGCCCAACGCGGCCCTGATCTCTCGCCGTCTGTTAGGGCGCTGCACCATTCCACGGGCTGAGCACCTGACCCGTACCATGGAGCGTATGGAAGAGCCCCGGCTTCAGCAGGCATTCCGGCGTGTGCGACGCATGTCGGAGGATGATCTGAGAGCCCTCTATCAACGGCGCGAACGCGAGCCCAACGAAGCGCCTCCCGGGACTTGGCTCCCGGAGAACCAGAGCCTGATTTAACGATGACGGAACTCAACCCCATGGAGCTGCCCGATTCTTTTCGGGATTCGTTGCGCATGCTGGAGCGGAGCCGCCGTGAGCGGGTTGCGGCGGTGCGTCGTGGTGAGAGTTTTCCTCTGCTCTCCCTGCCGGATCGTCAGGCTTGGCTGGAGGAGTTCCACCCTGACTATCGCTATGACCAGCGCCGTCGATTGCGCATCGGCCCATCCAAAGGGGAGGCGGTCCCTCTGGAGTTGGCGGAATTGCTGGAGTCATGGCCCCGTTCATCGACATTGGCACTTCTCAATGATGACGCGCCACAACATGATATTGAGACCGATGTTTTGGTGATTGGTGGAGGGGGTGCAGGGGCTGCTGCGGCCATTACGGCGGCGGAGGCCGGCGCGCATGTCCTGATCGCCACCAAGTTGCGCTTTGGCGACTCCAATACGCTTATGGCCGAGGGCGGCATTCAGGTGGCGGATCAAGAGTGCGACTCGCCGATCCTGCATTTTCTAGATGCTATGGGCGGTGGGCACTTTACCAACGATCCCGAACTGGTAGAACGATTGGTCTCGGACGGTCCTGAGGTTCTGCGCTGGTTGGAAGAGATTGGCGTTCTGTTCGACAAATATCCTACCGGACGCATGATGGTTCGTCATGGCGGCGGCACCTCTCGCAAACGGCTTCACTCGGCGGGGGATGTCACCGGTCTTGAGATGATGCGGGTAATTCGTGATCAGGCGGAGAACGACCCACGCATCTCGGTGATGAATTTTTGCGCAGCGGTAGAGTTGCTCACCGATGATAACGGACGGGTCTCCGGGGCGGTTCTGGAGCGTCTGGTTAAAAAAGATACCGTGGTGGTGAGAGCCAAAGCGGTGATTGTGGCCACTGGAGGTTTGGGGCGTCTGCATCTGCAAGATTTCCCTACTTCGAACCACTACGGAGCGACGGCAGACGGATTGGTGATGGCGTATCGGGCCGGGTTGCCGCTAAGAGATCTTAAGCACAGCCAGTATCACCCTACCGGCATCGCTTTTCCGGAGCAGAAGCTTGGATTGTTGATTACCGAGAAGTTTCGGGGGCTTGGCGCCCAGTTGATCAATCGTCACGGCGATGAGTTTGTCAACAGCCTTGAGCCGCGCGATGTCACAACGGCGGCGATCATTCGTGAGTGTCAGGAGTATGAAAACGGCGTTGAGACCCCTTCTGGCGGTCAAGGAATCTGGCTGGATATTCCGATGATCGACCTGCTGCATGGGCGTGGAACCATTGAGCGAGAGTTTCCCGGGCGCTTTACCGAATTTCTCAGTAAAGGGGTGGATTTGAGAACCATGCCGCTGTTGGCGTATCCTACCCTGCATTATCAAAATGGCGGCGTAACAATTCACGGTGATGGTATGACCGATATGCCAGGTCTCTACGCCGCAGGAGAAGTGACCGGTGGTGTGCATGGCAATAATCGCCTCATGGGCAATGCCTTACTGGAGATTCTGGTCTTTGGACGTCGGGCCGGACGCAGCGCTGCCGAGTTTGCCAAGAGCCATGGCGCATCCAAGGGGCTCGGACTCTCCCATCTGGAGAGTTTTATGCGCCGTTTGGAAGAGTTGAATGTGGATCGGTCTCGAACCGCACCCGTTCTGCTTCCCTCCTATGGTGAGGTGAAGCCGCTCTAGTAGGAGCCGTTTCGACCGCTGTCGAAACGTAAGGAGCTCGCATCCGGTGTGATGTCGTGCTGCTCTTGCTGGACTATGGAGAGATTGCCATGGTCCAACAAGGGTTGCTCGGGTCGGATCGGAGTCGACCAACGATATAAAGGAGTTTCCATGAATATTCATGAGTATCAGGCCAAGGAGATCCTTGCCCGCTACGGTGTGAATGTGCCGAGGGGCCATGTCTGCTTCTCTGCAAAGGATGCCAAAAAAGCGGCCAAGGAACTGGGCGGCGAAGTGTTTGTCGTCAAGGCCCAGATTCACGCAGGTGGCCGTGGTAAAGGCGGCGGCGTCAAAGTGGTCAAAGGTGTGGATGCGGTGAAAGAGACCGCAGAGCAGATCCTTGGCATGACGCTGGTGACCAAGCAGACCGGTCCTCAGGGTAAGCTGGTCAACCGTATCTATGTAGAAGAGGGGTGCGACATTGCCCGTGAGCTCTATCTGGGCATGGTGGTAGATCGCGCTTCCGGTTGCGTCACCATGATGGCTTCCACCGAGGGTGGCATGGCCATCGAAGAGGTGGCTGCGGCAACCCCTGAAAAAATTCTCTATGAGAATATTGATCCGGGTGCTGGTTTCCAAGCCTATCAGGCGCGTAATCTCGCCTTTGGTCTCGGCATGGAAGGCCCCCAGATTCGCGTCTGCGTAAAGTTCATGATGTCGCTCTACAAGGCTTTTCTTGAGACCGACGCTTCTCTGGTGGAGATCAACCCACTGGTGGTGACCGGCAGCGGAGATGTCATCGCCCTCGATGCCAAGATGAATTTTGACGACAATGCCCTCTATCGTCACAAGGAGATTGAGGTTCTGCGGGACTTTGATGAGGAAGATCCCAAAGAGGTTGAGGCTTCCAAGCATGAGCTCAACTATATCGCATTGGATGGCTCTATCGGCTGCATGGTCAATGGTGCCGGACTGGCCATGGCCACCATGGATTTGATCCAGCTTAAGGGCAGCAGCCCAGCCAACTTCTTGGATGTGGGTGGTACGGTCACCCCGGAGCGGGTGACGGCAGCCTTTAAGCTGATTCTCTCCGATAAGAACGTCAAGGGCGTGCTGGTTAACATTTTCGGTGGTATTGTTCGGTGTGATGTCATAGCCGAAGGTATCGTCGAAGGGGCCAAGCAGGTGGATGTCAACGTGCCTCTGATCGTACGATTGGAAGGGACCAATGTGGATCAGGGCCGTAAGATTCTGGCCGACTCCGGTCTGCCGCTGATTACAGCCAGTGACTTCAATGAAGCGGCTGAAAAAGCGGTTGCCGCTGTAAAAGGAGCGTGAACCATGGCGATTATGGTAGATAAGGACACCAAGGTGATCGTGCAGGGGTTCACAGGAGCCAACGGCACGTTTCACTCCACTCAGGCTATTGAGTACGGCACGCAGATTGTTGGCGGTGTGACACCCGGAAAGGGCGGCACCACCCACCTGAATCGTCCGGTGTTCAACACAGTGGCCGAGGCGGTTGCGGCTACGGGTGCCAATGCTTCGGTGATCTATGTACCCGCAGCCTTTGCGGCGGATGCCATCATGGAGGCAGCCAGTGCCGGTATCGGTGTGGTGGTCTGCATCACCGAGGGTGTTCCGGTTCGGGATATGATCCAGGTAAAGAGCTTTCTGGAAGGCAAGAACACCCGTTTGGTGGGGCCGAACTGTCCTGGCGTCATCACCCCCGGCGGCTGCAAGATTGGCATTATGCCCGGTCCCATCCACAAGCCGGGTAAGATAGGTGTCATCTCCCGCTCCGGCACCCTGACCTACGAGGCGGTGGATCAAACCACCAAGGTGGGGCTGGGGCAGTCCACCTGCATCGGTCTGGGCGGCGACCCCATCAACGGCACCAACTTTATTGACTGTCTTGCCATGTTTGAGAAAGATCCCCAGACCGAAGCGGTGATCATGATCGGAGAGATTGGTGGGACGGCAGAGGAAGAAGCGGCTGCTTGGATCAAGGAAAACATGACCAAGCCTGTTGTGGCTTTCATTGCGGGTTCCACGGCTCCCAAAGGGAAGCGTATGGGACATGCCGGCGCCATCATCGCAGGTGGCAAAGGCACCGCCGCCGAGAAGTTTGCCGCGTTGGAAGCGGCGGGAGTACACATCTCCCGTTCGCCAGCGGACCTCGGCATTACCGTTCAACGCGCCCTGCAAGGATAATAGAAATACAGTTGCGCGATGATAAATGGGCCTCCGCAGGGCATCGCGGCGGCGTAACATGAAAAAAACGAGTTAGGGGAATGATAAATGGCGAAAAATGACCTGATTATCCGGGTGGCTGGGGAGGGCGGTGAAGGTATCGTCTCTACCGGCGACTTCATCGCCGCAGCCTGTGCGCGGGTAGGGCTGGAGGTTTACACCTTCAAGACCTTTCCGGCTGAGATCAAAGGCGGATACTGCCTCTACCAGGTCCGCATGAGCAGCGAGCGGGTCTACAACCAGGGCGACACTTTCGACGTTTTCTGTGCCTTCAACGGCGAGGCGTTCGAGCTGAACAAGCATCTGATGACGCCTGGCAAAGTAGTGGTATATGACTATCCGGGCGGCGACTTTGAGCCGGATCTGCCGGAAGGGGTGATCGGCTATCCGATTCCCATGTCCCAGACCGCCAAGGAGCTGAAGCAGTACCGCGCCAAGAATATGGTGGCGTTGGGTGCGCTTTCGACCTTTTTCAACATCGAAGAGGAGACCTTGATTCGGGTGCTCACCGACAAGTTTGCTCCCAAAGGCGAGAAGGTTCTCGACTTGAATCTTCAGGCGTTTGCCAAGGGCAAGGAGTTTGCGCTGAGCCAGGAGAAGGTAGACGAGTTTCGGGTCTCCGATCCGCTTCCGCCCAAGGATGTCATCATCATCTCTGGTAATGACGCCGTGGGTATGGGTGCTATTTTGGGTGAGCTGGACTTTTTCTCAGCGTATCCCATCACCCCGGCTACCGAGGTCGCCAAGTATGTCGCTCGGGAGCTTCCCAAGTTTGGCGGCACACTGATTCAGGCCGAGGACGAGATCGCTTCCATCGCCCAGGTTCTTGGAGCCTCCTATGCCGGGGCCAAGTCGATGACGGCTACCTCCGGCCCTGGTCTAGCGCTGATGGGTGAGATGCTCGGCATGTTCAGCATGTCCGAGACCCCTGGTTTGGTGGTAGATGTGCAGCGTGGCGGTCCCTCTACCGGTCTGCCCACCAAGCATGAACAGTCCGACCTTTTCCTGGCCATTCACGGTGCCCACGGCGATGCGCCGCGTATCGTGATGTCGGTGGAGGATGTGAATGACTGCATCAACATGACGGTCGAGGCCCTGAATATGGCCGAGCAGTATCAGGTGCCGGTTATTCTTCTTTCGGACGGCTCTCTGGCCTTCTCCACCCAGACGGTTCCTGCGCCCAAGCCTGAGAGCTTTGAGATCGTCAATCGTAAGCGTTGGGATGGTCAGGGCACCTATCA
>JADFWT010000098.1 GCA_015233785.1 Magnetococcales bacterium | reverse complement strand
GAGTATCGATTGATTCAGCATCGTCCAGCATGGGCCATGATCAGGACGCACTCCCAGATAAAGTTGGCATCACGCGGACCGTTGGAAGATGCGGATTTTAGCAACCTTTATACTGATGCGGTGGCTTTAGGATAGCCTGACCGTTAGCAGGGAGGCTCTTCTTCCGCTTCGTGTGGCCAAAAAAGCCGAGTGGATCGTCGATAAGGTGTGGTGGTATGGATCGTATGGATCAACTATTCATTGTGAATGAAATGTAAAGATTGTCCTACTGCTATCAAAAATCCAAGTTTGCATTTTTAGTTATGGTATGATTGGCCTTATGGGGTTATTATACTTTCGTATCATCTATGGCTGGGCTCTGGGGGGAGGCCGGCAGGTTGGGACTTGCTGTGTGGGGTGGGAGGTTAGGTCATTGTCAAAAATATGTAGTCATGAGCAAGATGAAGTTCTAGAGCTTAAAATTAAAATTTTGAAAATTGCTCTGAAGAAAGGTTCGGGTGGGGGGGATGAGATGATCTATATTTTTGATAGACTTCCTGCTCTTGAGACAAGTGATATGGTGGACGTAAAATGTCGGAAGTGTCTTTTCCCTCGGTGTTCATTGGGTTCTAGACTCAAGAGGGTGCGGCAAGGATTGGACGAGGCGCAAAGCGTTCGAGATGTGGTGCGCACTTTCGAGGGGGTTCATTTTTTTGTTGAAGGATCGGCATAGTCTGCCACAATCCAGTGACCAAGGACTTTTTCTATTGCTGTGACTGGAGAGGCCGATGAAGCTTATTCACAAGCTGATGCTGATGGGGTTGTTGATCGCATTTGGGTTGCCGTTCGTGATGTTTGGTCCAGGGGGCGGACCCCTGTTGAAACCGCCGCCGGTGGTGCAGGAGATCCAGAATATGGATGTCAGTATGCCAGATGTCGGTGGGATGGCGGATAAATTGCGCGCTGCACTGCCCGGAGGTGAAGAAGAGGGCGCGGCGGGTGGTGATGCACTGCGTGATGCACCGCGTGATGGAGCTTCCCAGGCACCGGCCATGTCAGCCAACAAGGTCTATCGTTGGAAGGATGCCAAGGGTACGTGGCAGTTTACCAGTTATCCTCCTCCCCAAGGGGTGGAGCACAAGTCCATTCGCATGGATGCATCACAAAATGTCGTGCCAGCCTATACGGGGCCTGCTGGTAAGGCGGAAGGCGCTCAAGGTGGGATGGCTGAAGGCGGTGCGGGACAGATGATGCCGGGTGTCATGTCGGGCAGTAGCGGGGCAGAAAAGGCCGGTATGGCGGACGTGATGAAACTCTACTCGCCTGAAAACATTCAGCGCACCATCCAACAGGCCCAAGATGTTCAGGGGTTGGTCAATCAGCGTAAGGCGGATATGGATCGACAGTTGGAGAATATCGGTCGTTGATGTTGAGCGAGTTCTCGGATGATGTTGAGTTTGGTGGTGGTGCTAGGTTGAACCGATTGCGCATAGCTTCGGCCATGCCCGTGTAGACAGCGACCGCACGCATCAGATGCTGTGCGTCCGGTTGCTGTTGAGCATGATGGCGATGGACCTTGGCCGCATGGTCATAGACTTGGACCATGTGCGCTTCAATATCAGCTAAAGACTCACCCCGTCGCTGGATTGTCTCCTGAGGCGTCATCTCATGCAGGGCCGAGAGAATCTGTCCAGCCCGCTCAGCACTGGTATGGTGACGCACAACCTTCGCCATCCCCGCACGAGCAATTTCCTGACACCGTTCTGGCTGAGCCAGAATACGTTGCGCTTGGCGTGCTGCATCTTCAGGACTGTTCCGCTCATAAAGCACCACATCGGTACCCTCCTGGAAAAGCGTGTCCAAACCATTACCAATACGTTCTGTAAGCACCGCCGCGCCACAAGCCATCGCCTCAAAAATCCGAAAATTAACCTCTCCCTCAACCGATTGATTCAAAACCAACCGTGCCCGATTATAGGGCTCTAAATAAGCGCCCTGGGTGACGTGAACCGGGAGCTGAGCCTGAATCTGTTCAATAAAGCGAACACGCTGAGGGTTCAGTTGAGGATCCATGGTCCCCACAAAAGCGAGATCCTGCTGGCGGGGAAGCTGGAGACAGCGATCATAAGCGCCGTTAGCAAAGAGAGGAAGCCAGCGCACCCGCTGCCGAGACGGGTCGGACTGATAGTAAGAGAGATAATCCTGTTGGGCCACAAAGATGAGATCAAAGACCGGCGCATAGTGGGTGTGCCAACGCGCATGGATGTGGGCATCCATGGCAAACCAAACCAATGGAACCGGCATAAACTCCAGACCAGGAAAAAGCGGAAAGGTACTGCCATCTCCCAGAAGAATGGCCTCAGGCGTCCACGGGGCTAGCTCCTTGAGCACCTGGGTGATGCCCACTGGCGCCGAGGTAAGTTCAACATCCGTTGCTGTACCGAACTGGCTGTGCCTCACCTCAGGGCCAAAGATGCCGGTTTTCATCTGGGGACCAAAGGCACAGGTCTTGACATCTTGCCCCAAGTCTTGGAGCTCGCGAGCAAAGAGTAGATTGCCCAGAACCAGAATGCGCATAAGAGGATACTTCCCGTTAATCAGGTTAAGTCGGTGGGAGCCTGACCCCAAACCTCCCTTAGTGTGCCTCCCCTGATGGATCTTGAGAAGGGGTGCTCTTAGGGAAAAATGAAGGTGTGCGTGCTTAATGGCGGCATGAGTCATTGTTATGGTGTACAATGAGTCGGTTAACTTGCAGCCACTGTTCTTGGGTGGGGGCTTGAGAGCATCGGGTTGGGATGTGACGGGGCGCACCGGAGGGGTGAGTGTATGATTGTTCGTGATGAGATTCGAATGCCTGGGGCATTACCGCCGCGTTTGGTCGTGGTGGTGGATACGGAGGAGGAGTTTGATTGGTATCAAAACTTTGACCGCAAAGCCGTAGATGTCACCGCGATTCGGCACGTGCGGCAGGCGCAGCAGATTTTTGAGGCGTTCAAAGTGAAACCCACCTATGTGGTGGATTATCCCGTGGCCCATGAAGAGGAGAGCGTCGACACCTTGAAAGCCTTCTCCGATGCGGGCACGGCGCTGATTGGTGCGCATCTGCACCCGTGGGTCTCTCCTCCCCACAAGGAGATGATCAGCGCGGCCAACTCTTTTCCCGGCAATCTACCGCGTGCTTTGGAGTCGGCCAAACTCATCACCTTGACCGAAACCATCGAGCGCGCTTTTGGGCGGCGTCCTGTGATCTATAAGGCGGGACGCTACGGTTTGGGGAATAACACGCCCGATATTTTGGAAGAGTTGGGATATAGCGTGGATCTCAGCGCGGCGCCACCGTTCAACTATCGGGTGCATTCGGGACCCGATTTTTCCAACTTTTCCAACCATCCCTACTGGTGTGGTTCGAATAAACGCATTTTTGGTCTACCCAATACGGGCGCGTTTGTCGGCGTGGCGGGGCATTTTTCCCCGAGCCTGTTTCATATCGCTTCAAACCCTCTAATAAGCTGGACACGCATGCAGGGCATTCTTTCGCGGTTGGGTATCGTGAGTCGATTGCGTCTTTCGCCTGAGGGATTTACCCACGCAGAACACAAAAGCCTCACCCGTGCGCTTTTTCGCCAGGGTGTGCGGGTCTTTGTCTTGAGTTTCCATTCCACTTCATTGAAACCGGGATGCACGCCCTATGTTCACAATGAGGAGGCGTTGCACCATTTCTTGGATACTATCCGCAACTATTTGGATTTTTTCCTTGGCGAATTTGGCGGGGTAGCCTCCACACCTATTGAGGTGCGTCAGGAGGCGGATAAGTGGAGGAAAGAGGGGCCTGCATCGCGCAAATGAGTGTCACGAATGCACACGATGAGGGCGGGTGTAAGGAACCTCGCATGGGCAAGCGCGTTCTGATGGTCGCGTTTCACTATCCGCCAGCGCATGGCTTCAGCGGGACGCAACGAGGCTTGAAATTTTCGCGTTACTTGCCTGAGTTTGGCTGGCAACCGCTTGTCCTATCGGCGCATCCTCGGGCCTACCCGGACGTGTCGCAGAGTCAGATGGGTGAGATTCCGCCTGATGTTGTGGTTGAACGTGCTTTTGCGCTGGATGCGGTGCGTCATCTCGCCATCAAGGGACGTTATTCCCGCTTGACCGCATTGCCGGATCGTTGGGCGGCGTGGTGGCTGGGTGCGATTCCGGCCGGATTGCGCTTGATTCGAAAGCATCGGCCAGCGGTGATCTGGTCAACCTATCCAACGGCTACCGCGCACTTGATTGCTTGGACACTGAGTCGGCTGAGTGGACTGCCTTGGGTGGCTGATTTTCGGGATACCATGGTGATTGAGAAGTGGCCCCAAGATCCGTGGGTTCGGCGTGTCTTTAACCTGCTGGAGCCGCGGTATTTGGATCGTTGCCGCTTGATCACGGTCACCAATCCAGGCATTCAGCGTCTCTATCAAGCGCGTTATCCCCAATTGGCCCACGATAAATGGCGTGTGATCACCAACGGTTTTGATGATGCGGATTTCGCCCATCTGCCGGCCCCATCGTCCCGTGTGTCCAAGAGACCCAATACACCTTGGACATGGGTGCATAGTGGCCGCCTTTATCCTGGCTTGGATTCTCGCGATCCTTCGGTTTTTCTTGAGGCATTGGGGAGGCTAAAACAGCAGGGTGTGGTCACTCCAGAACGTCTTCAGATTATTCTGCGGGCAACGGATATGGACGAGAGCTTACGGCCTCTGATTCAACGTTATCAACTGGAAAACATCGTCACCTTGGCGCCTTTGGTTCCCTACAGTGAAGCGGTAGACGAGATGGGAAAGGCCGATGCGCTGTTGCTGTTTCAGGGTCACGATTTTAACCATCTGATTCCTGCCAAGCTGTTTGAATATTTTCGTGCGCGGCGTCCCGTTTTGGCTCTGGTGGGAGAGGGAGGGGATGCGGCGGGTGTGTTGCAGGAGGCGGGATATGATCTTCTGGCCCCGCTGGATGATCGATCGCGCATTCAGTCCGCCATCGAACGGTTGTTGGAGCAGTTGGAACAGGGTGGCGTGCATGTACCAGAAGATGAGGTCGTTCAACGCTATTCACGGCGAGCCGGCGCCGGGCAGTTGGCCGACGTTTTAGAGTATGTCGCTGAGGGCTAACGGGGCAGACAAGTTTCCGGAGGTCCGAAAGCATGTCTGTGCCGTTTGTTGGTTCTTCTTCTGCTCTTTTCTTTACCGACCAAAACGCTGCTTAATCACACGCGCAATACGCTGCGCAGCTTGCCCATCCCACAACTCAGGCACCCGCCCCGCCTTCCCCTTACCCGCTAAAATGCTGTCCAATTCCCCCAAAATACGATCCCCATCCTGTCCCACCACCGTATTGGTACCCTCCGCCACAGTAATCGGACGCTCCGTATTTTCTCGCAAGGTCAAACACGGCACACCAAGCGCTGTCGTCTCCTCCTGAATTCCACCCGAATCCGTCAAAACCACCCGCGCATGCGCCATCAACCCCAACATCTCAACATACCCCAACGGAGGCAACTGCAAAATACGTCCCGTCGGCCCCCTCCGCTGAAGCCCCCCACCCAACATAAAACCAAGATCCGCCTGCTCAATACGCAACGCCGTGCGCGGATGCACTGGAAAAATAATCGGCACACGACGCGACACATCACGCATCGTCATCAAAAGCTTTTCCAATACACCAGGATCATCAACATTGGAAGGACGATGCAAGGTAAGAAGCGCATAGCTACCCGGCTCTCGTGGAAAATCCGTTATATGCGGAACCTCACGCGCCAACACTTCCGCTGACGAGGGGGCTTGAGGCAAAATACGCCGCAACGTATCAATCATCACATTGCCAACAAAATGAACCCGCTTCGGAACCACCCCTTCTTGCGTAAGGTGAATTTTCGCCTGACGCTCCGTGGTAAAAAGAAGATCCGAAATGCGGTCCGTCAGAATGCGATTAATCTCCTCTGGCATCGAACGATCAAAACTACGCAATCCAGCCTCAACATGAATCACCGGAATACGTTTCTTCACCGCCACCAACGAGCACGCCAAAGTTGAATTGACATCACCCACCACCAAGACCGCTTCAGGCTTCTCACGATCGATCACCGGCTCAAAACGCTGCATGATCTGAGCCGTCTGTTGAGCATGCGAACCCGAACCCACTTCAAGATCCACATCCGGCTCGGGAATCTGAAGCTGGCGAAAAAATGAGGCCTTCATCGCCTCATCATAATGCTGGCCCGTATGAATCAAACGCACAGGAAGTGGTGAAGGACCACTCTGAAGAGCCGGCAAAATGGCCGCCATTTTCATAAAATTGGGACGCGCACCAACCACGCAGAGAATGGGAGAGTAGTGAGCCATGGCACGACCTCCAAAGGGAAAAAAGGAAACCTAGAATCTAGGCTAAAGGCCAAAAATACGCCTCAACAGGCTCTTCTTCTTCTTCTGGCCGCTGTATCCCCGACTGCCACCATAGCCGCCATAATTACCATATTCGCCATAACTACCGTAGCTACCATAACCACCATAGCCGCCGTAGCCGTAGTAGTAATAGCCCCCACTGGAGCGTTTGCGCGTCTTGTTGAGCACAACGCCCACAATCTCCAAATTCTCCAACTGCTGAAGAGCATCCTTTACAGCGGCCTGAGGCGTGCGCTCCGCCTCCACCACCATCACAATCTGCCCCATATTGCGCGCCAACTCACTCGCCTCTGTCGTCACCAACAACGGTGGGGAGTCAAAAACCACCAATCGATCCGGCCCACTCTCGCCCAAATTCTTCAGCAATAGGCGCATGTTTTCACTCGCCAACAACTCGGTCGCGTGATGGTGGCGCCGCCCCGAAGGCAACAGCATCAACTTGGGCACATTGGTGCGAATCAATACATCCGAAAAATGTTCAACCTTGCCCAAGAGGTGATCAATCAACCCCACCTTGGCCTTAAACCCCAAAATGCGACTGACCGAAGGTTTCGCCACATCACCATCCACCAACACCACGGTAAAATCCATCTCAGCCGCCAAACTCATGGCCAGATTGATGGCAGTAAAGGTCTTGCCCTCTTTGGGAAACGCGCTGGTCACCATGATCATATTGGCATTTGCCAGTTTATCCGGTCCCGAATCCGTGGCATTCAGGAGCAGAGGCCGTTTGATCACCCGATACTCTTCCGCAACCGCACTGCGCCCCACGTCCGGCGTGATAATGCCCTTGTTCTTCAGACGCTCAAAATCGAGCATCACCTTCTTGCGTACCGTGAACTCGCGATTGCTGCGCTGGCGGCGGGCACGTCCAGGACGCATGGCAGACGCCTCAGGCCGATAGCGATCTCTGCTCTTATCCATCCTTTCCATAGGTGCTTGCTATCCTCACAGTTTCACGATAAGCACAAGATGTGGCGCGGGTGACCTACCGTCACCGCTCAGAGTCCACCGACACGTCCGCTCAAATTTAGCCAATACAACCCAGTCTGTACAGGAACATGATCCAACCCCATCCCCCACCGCACAGAACAATGGGAAAACATGCTGCAGAGCATCCGTTTCATACAGCTCGCCAAGGAGATCTTAATCAAGCATCTCAGCATACATCCGACGCCAATGCGCCATGCACACCCCAACCCTACCAACCGCTCACATATAGCGAGCCAATGCCATCATGCCACCGTAAGCTCCTATCAAACCCACAAAAATAACAAAAAACAAAGCCTTAGAAGCAAATAATGCTCCTCCAGGACCATCGTCCACCATGGAAACCATCCCGAGAACGGGCAGCCCCAGCTCTTTTTTCAACGCCCCCGGACCGTCAAACACAGGCCGGATCACCGACAAAAACAGCGCCAAGGCCAATCCAGCCAAAAGGGCGCCAATCAACACCACCGTCAAAAAGAGCGGGCGATTTGGACCCACAGGACGCGACGGCACAGAAGGGTGTGCAACAATCTGAAGATGAACGCCCTTACTCATGTAGTCGGATACGTCCCCTGTGTGGATCACCTCACTCCGTTTTTTCAACAGAGTCATCAAGCGTTCTTTGGTCTTCAGGAACACATGCTCCTTCTGAATAAGATCCACCTCCACCGCGGGAATTTCACCCTCCAATTGCCGCAGTTCACTGAGCTGATTCTCCAACTGCTGCACCCGCTCCTGAATATCGACCAGTTCGACCTCCAAGGAGCTAATATCCATCCGAATTTTACGATAGATCGGATCGACATCATCTTCCCACTTGGCGGGATCGCTGCGCATCTCCTCCAACCACTCTAACTTGCCGGTTTTCTGCTGCTCCAGTTCGGTAATCTGGCGTCTGATCCGCAACACATCCGGGTGGGAATCATTGTAGAGTGGCATGCGCTTTCCACCCTTCATATAGAATTTTCCCAACAACTTCTCT
>JADFWT010000097.1 GCA_015233785.1 Magnetococcales bacterium | reverse complement strand
ATTTTAGGGCTTTGAGTTCTTCTATGAGTTCGCTGCTTATTTTGGAGGTTGAAGAACTCTCTTCCTTAGCTGTACGGTATTTTGAGATGTAGGAATCCAGTCGCTCGAAAAGGCTATCAGAAAATTGACGCAGGCCATGGCCTTCCTCCCTGGCTGGTGTGTCATGTCGTGCTTCTGCTCGGTATAGCACATCTATCCCTTCGGCATCTGGTCCTTGGTGCTGGACCATCACGACGTCGTCTTCTTCCAAGAGCAGATAGCCTGTCTCGCAAGTTGGGCAGGCTACCGAACCCAGTTGGTCCTCGGTAAAGGAGAGGGGTTGCTCGCAGGAAGCGCATTGAAATTTATGCTCAAACATACTGTATTGCTCCTGCATGGACCTTTGTGGTCCCTTTAAGTCTGCTCATAATCGTCCAGATATGGGAGTGGGGCATATGGATGCTATGATAGATCGCCCTGTTTCTCTTGGGAGTGGGCATACTTCCACATACTGCGATACGCTGATTCAACATGACGTGCATAGCCTGGGCCATTTAGTAATGGGGATGATTGAAGACGTTGTCTGAGGCCTTGTCGGAGTTCTCTAAGTCGTTGGTGATCCTTTGCAAGAGAGAGTGCATGCTCTACATACAACTCCTCAGTATCTGCAATCAACTCCGAAAGCCCAGCATGGTGAAGAATATCAGCGGCCATTCGTCCAATAAAGCGCCGGCCCAGGAGTGAAATTGTTGGCACACCCATCCAGAGAGCCTGAAACGTGGTGGTTGCGCCGGTATAGGGAAATGGATCCAGAGCGATGTCGGCTTCATGATAGAGCGACAGGTGGTTTTGGTGGTCCTCTTCAACACTTCTAAGGTCAAGTTTTTCTTGGGCCAGACCCGCCTTACTAAACAGGCTTACAAGATGCTTTTTTGTGCCTGGATCATCTAGCCTATTACGATATTTAAGAATTAATTTTGCCTCTGGAAGTGCTAGGATGATGTTTGTCCATAGTTTGGCAACCTGCAGGTTGATCTTGGCTGGGTGGTTGAGAGAGATAAAGGTGATCTGCCCGCAACACTCATGGGGCGGTGTATGGATCTCTGGGGCATTATTAATAGCAGGAAAGACGTAGAAATTTGGTAGTCTGAAGAGCTGCTCAGAAAATTTTTCGCTATATTCTTCGGTGGGGTGGAGCAGTTCATCACTTAGCCAATAATCCATGCTGTTGAGGGCTGTGGTGGTTCCGTTGTGAAAGCTTACCTGGATTGGGGCTGGCCGGTGTGTTGCAGTGGCTAGCTGGTTGCCATCGAAATGTGTTGCAAGGTGGACCAGGATATGAAGTTTGTCCTGTAGAATTTGTTCTGCAAGTTGACGATCATCCAGACCGTAGACATCCCTCCAGTGTGGAACTGATGCTTTGAATGATTTGGTAAGTTGATCGCTGTTGGGTGTCGATGAGTAGCAGAATATTTCCACGTTCTCCGGATTATGATTGAAAAGAAGTGGAGCCATATTGCGCCCAACTGGGTGATCTCTCAGGTCGGATGAGAGATAACCAACCCGAAGCGTTTCAGGTTGAATTCGCTCCAGATCAACGGAGGTTGTGGTGACATGGTGATCCATGCTGGGTGATGGCCACTTATCTGAGTTTTTTGTAGCTTGTAAGATCGCTTTGACATGTAGACGTGCGGCTTCAAACAGCTCTTGTTGGCTGGTCTCAGGCTGATAAAGCAGCGCATTGATGGTATTTCGTGCTCGGAGTGGCGTAATGCGCGCTTCAAGAGACTTCTTATAGTGGACAAGTGCCTTTTGAATGCGTCCCTGGTCGATGAGTGTCGTGGCGAGATTGTGATGTAGCTCCCCATCATCTGGGGCTTGCGCCAAAGCGGTCTCAAAGAGGTCCACTGCCTCTTGTAGCTTTCCTTGGAGCTTTAAAGAGACGCCAAGATTATTGCTGAACCCAATGTCGTTCGGTCGTAACTGTGTGGCCTTTCGAAAGGACGCTTCAGCCTCTTCAAATCGTCCCATCTCACGCAGGGCGTAGCCGAGGTTATTATGGGCTTCTGGAAAATCCGGCTTCATGGCCAGGGCTCTCTGTAACACCTCAATGGATCCCACGAGATCACCACTCTCCCTGAGGGCATTTCCAAGATTATTGGCGGCGTCCAACGCGTTCGGTTCGGCGTCTAACGCCTGGCGAAGCAGCGGGATGGCTTCGCTGCTATTGCCCAGCATCAGTTGAACGGCACCTATTTCACCCAAGAGGTTGGGTGTATTGGGCGCCAGCTCAAGCGCTTTGTTCATGTAGCCAAGGGCTTCGGTAAGACGGTTCTGGCTCTGAAGCGTTCGCCCCATCTCAAGATGAAAGCCCCCTACATGAGGTAGTAGGCGTAGAGCGTCCTTGTGAGCCATCTCTGAACCACGGTGATCCCCCAAGAGATTCATCGTGATGCCGAGATTATGGTGTGCGGCTGCGTGTTTTGGGTTGGCTTTTAATGCTTTTTCGAGCAATCTTTTGGACTCTTCCAACTGGCCGACCTGCTGCGCAATGAGCCCTAATAGATGCAGGGCATCCGACTGATTTGGATCTGCGTCCAGTATTGTCCGATAGATCGACTCCGCCTCATTGAGCGCCCCGGCCTGATGGTGTTGCATACCGAGATTAATGGCATCTTCAAGTGTCATCTGTTCTGGCATGGTGGCTCCATGATATGGCGTGAGATTCGCTTACCTTTGTAAAGATACGAGGCCATGCATAATGGAATCAATACTAAGCTTCCACAATGACATCATCGACCCATTTCCCAGTATGGTGTAACCTGCCCTGTCCAGCCAAGAGGGGTACAATAGCGTGCCCGAATGTTGTTGATTGACCATGTGAAGAGAGTACCTATGTCGGAAGCGCGCCCAACCGAAGCTCCTAAAACCTACACTGTTGAAGAGGCGATTGCCCTGGGTTTTCAACACCACCAGGCCGGTGAATTGCAGCATGCAGAGCAGTTTTATCGCCAGATTCTCACGGTAGAGCCCAGCCATCCTGATGCACTGCACCTACTTGGTTTGATTGCCCATCAGGTGGGTCAATTGGCCGCTGCCGGCCAGCTTATGGAGAAAGCTTTGGAGGCTCAGCCTGATGGGGCGATGATACTCAACGGTCTTGGCAGTGTACGGCTTGATCAAGGGCGTTTCCAAGAGGCCGTCTCGCATTATGAAAAGGCTCTAACGATCCAGTCGGATTCAGCGGCGGTCTGCAACAATCTCGGTGCAGCATATGAAGGGCTCGGCAAAGTTGACCAAGCTGTTGAAAGTTACAGGAAAGCTATAGTAGCTCAGCCCGACATGGTGGAGTCTCACAATAACATTGGTCGGTTGTTGCGCGATCAAGGGGCTTATCACGAAGCTGAGACGGCGTTACGTGATGCACTTCAGCACCAACCGGATTATGACGAAGCCCTCAACAATCTTGGCACAGTCTTGGCTGCCCAAGGAGATCTGGAAGAGGCGCAAACCTGTTTTGAAAAATGTATTGCCATTCGTCCTGATTTCTTCAATGCTCATAATAATTTGGGAGTGATTAACAAGGATATGGGATGTTTGGAACAGGCGGAAATCTGTTTCAATAAGGTGCTGGAGCTGGCGCCAGAGAGCGCCGAGGCCCATAACAATCTGAGCACCATATACTGGGAGCTTGGCCGTATGGATGAGTCGCTTGCATCCTGCCGCCGTGCTCTTGAACTCAAGCCTGATCTGGTTAATGCATATATCACCTATGTGCGCAGCCAAAAGTGTGTATCCGGGGATGCAACACTTGAAGCCATGGCCCACCTATATCAGCAAGAGACTTTGCCGGACGAGCAGAAGGGTAATCTTGCCTTCGCCCTGGCCAAGGCTCATGAGGATATGGCATGTGATGAAGAGGCGTTTCGTTACCTTGAAGAGGGAAATGCCGTTCGTCGAGCCTGTTTTGATTATGATCATGATGTGATGGCCACCCGCTTTGATGCCATAAAAAGGCGCTTTTCCTCGGATTTTGTAGCTGCACGTCAAGGTGGCGGACTTCAGGATAAGAGGCCCATATTCATTCTTGGTATGCCTCGATCTGGGACCTCGCTTGTGGAGCAGATATTGGCCAGCCACTCCCAGGTTCATGGAGCTGGTGAGTTGACCGATCTGGCACATGTTATGGTGGATTACTGCCCTTTGGATGATCCCGACGCATGGTTTCAACGTGCGGGGGAGCTCTCTTTGGATAGTATGCAAGAGATCGCTGAGAAGTATCTGAAACGTTTGAAGAGTTTTGCCCCAGAGTCCGCCTTTATTACAGACAAGATGCCGAATAACTTTCTCTATCTGGGCTGGATTCGACTGGCCATGCCGGAAGCAAGGATCATTCATTGTCGGCGTAACGCTATGGATACTTGCTTTTCGGTTTATAAGACCAATTTCGAAGGGGCTCAGCCGTTTGCCTACGATCTGGAAGAGTTGGGCCGCTATTATCGCCTCTATGAGGGGTTGATGGGCCACTGGAATAGTCTCTTTGCTGGGGCTATATTCGAGCTTCGCTATGAGGAGATGGTGGCGGATCAGGAGGGAGTGACTCGGCGTCTGTTGGACCACTGTGGTTTATCTTGGGAGCCTGGATGTCTGGCGTTCCATACTACCAAGCGTCAAGTGGCGACGGCCTCGGCTTCCCAGGTGCGGCGCCCCATCTACAAAGAGTCTGTAGCACGCTGGAAACGTTTTGAACAGCAACTACAACCGTTACGCGACGCGCTGGAGTCGCCTCGGGCATCTTCGATGGAGAATTCATGAGTCAGAGACCATCCACCATGACGGTTGCCGAGGCGATGGGTGTTGCCGTAAATGCTCATCAAAATGGTGAATTGGAACAAGCTGAGCATCTCTACCGGCAGATTCTTGCACTCGATCCCAATCAGGTCGATGCGCTGCGGTTAGTTGGGGTGTTGGCCCATCAGACCGGACGGCTTGAGGAGGCGGAACACTTTCTCAAGCAGGCGCTGCTCAAAAATCCCGATTTGGCCCCAACTCATGCCAATCTTGGCCATCTTCGCCGCGATATGGAGCGCTATGACGAGGCGATAGCATGTTTTCGTAAGGCTTTGACGTTGCAACCCGATGATGTGGGGTTGATGGCCACGCTCGGGGCTCTGTTGTTGGATCGTGGGGAACTTGCAGAGGCCGAACCATTGCTGAGAAAGGCGTTGGTGCTCCAACCGCGGGATCCTGGTGCCCATAATAACCTTGGCAATCTTCTTCTGGCCCAGGGGCATCATGAAGAGGCTGTGGATCACTTTCGTCAGGTGATGGAGCTCATGCCAGAGGCCCCGGAACCGCTGGCTAATCTTGCTCAGGCGCTCGATCAAATGGGGGATCAGGCTGGCGCGGATCTGGCGCTTGACAGGGCATTGCAGTTGCGCCCCGATCATGTCCCCTTTTTTACGTTGGCAGCAGAGCTTCAGCGACGTCGGGGTGATTGGGAGGGTGCGTTGGTTAATCTTCGGCGGATTTTGGAACGGGTGCCGGAGCATGTGGAGGCCAACTTTCATATGGCAGAGATTCTGGCCAGACAGGGGCATCCAGAGCAGGCTGAGCGTGCTTTTCAGCGCTGTATTCAATTGGACCCATCCCATGTGGAGGCCCATAATGTCTATGGTGTTTTACTCAAGGATCTGGGTCGACTGGAAGAGGCAGCTGCTTACTTTGAGAAGGCGATTGTCTTGCAGGCGGACCATGTCATGGCCCATGCTAATTTGGGGGTGGTTTGTTTAACGCAGGGCTTACTTGATTCAGCTTCCGTATGCTTTGATCGTGCTTTGGCGTTTGATGATGGTAAGGATACATCCGTATCGCAAACGCTGGCCCGAAATCGTGTAAGTGTCATGCTCTATCAGCCTGGGATCGATCACGAGGCGCTGTTTGAGGCATACACCAAACTGGTTCAGGATACATGGCCAGATGATTTGACAGACCAACCGTTCTACGCTCAAGAGGTTTTGATGGCCGCGCCTGAGCGTCTTAGAGTAGGCTATCTCTCTTCCGATTTTCGAGAGCATCCCGTGGGGAACAATTTGCGTCCGCTGCTGGAGAATCATGATCATGAGAAGGTGGAGATCTTCTGTTATGCAGATCTTCTCCAGGAGGATGAAGAGAGCCAAATGTTTCGAGGTTTGGCCCATCAATGGCGGGATATTCACGGCTTAAGTGATCGACAAGCTGCCGAACAGATTGCCGGCGATGGCATTCATATCATGGTCTATTTGGCAGGTCATTTTGATCGTAACCGAGACCGGATCGCGGCGTATCGGCCAGCCCCCGTACAGGCTAGCTACTATAGTGCTACAACCAGTGCCATAGAGCGTATGGATATCTGGTTCACGGATCAGAACCTTCACCCTAAGGGGGAGAGTGTCGAGCGGTTCACGGAAAAGCTCACACGTCTGCCGTCACTCTACATCTACCCGATGCCGGAAGAGGCCCCGGAACCCGGCCCGCCACCTGTTGTGTCTCACGAGTATATCACCTTTGGGTCGTTCAATAGTCCCACCAAAATTAGCGACCATCTGTTGGCGCTTTGGGCACAGATTCTCATCCAGACTCCAGACGCACGTTTGGTGTTGAAGTATCGGAATTTATTAAAGAGCCCTGCGATTAGAGAACGCATCATCAAGGGTATGAGTCAACACGGTATCAGGAAAGAGCGCCTAAGTTTTCTTTCGGCTTCCGACGATTCTCGTGCCCACTTTGCTCGCTATCAGAGCATTGATATTGCCCTGGATACATTTCCTTTCAATGGCGCAACCACCACCTTTCAGGCTCTCTGGATGGGGGTTCCGGTGATCACCCTATGGGGCGACCGCTTTTTAAGTCGTATGGGGGCCGATCTGGTGACGCAAGTTGGCCTAGCCGAATTGGCCGCCGATTCCGAGGAGGATTATGTGGCCTTGGCGGTTGAGCTGGCCGGAGATCGGGAGCGTCTGGCGGCGCTACGGGCCGGACTGCGAGCAAGAGTCGCCGTTTCCCCTCTCTGCGATGGAGCGGCCTACTCCAAGGTGTTTGAGAAGGCGCTAGCCAAAGCTTGGAAGAAGCGCAGAGGGTGAGCTCAGCCCGTCTTACCTAGCGTGCTGGGTGTTGTAGTTTTGCCAACCACTGATCATTAAACAGGTAGCGTTCTGGAATATTTTGCACGGCATCACTCATCTGCGGATTGGCAATGCGCAAAGCGCGGCGGTTCCAGATGTGGGCGCGTCGTGTGCTGTTGGCGGTGCTGGGGTGGTTCTGGAAAAGTCGGATAAAGGAACCATCCTCATGGGCCTTGCTGAGACCCGCCAGGATTGCGGCGTGAAGGGGCTCATTTTGTGGATGAACAAAGAAGAATGAGGCCGATGGATAGATCAGCAGCAATTTTTTATCCACCGCCAGTTGTGGGATAGTTTGACGGCGCTGTTTAACGACAGAGTAGATTGTATTGATTCTGAGCGGTACATAGTGCACGCGCCCCTTGGCCACCAGACGATAGAGTTCATCGAGGGGTTCTGACCGAACCTGCAAGCCGGCCTTTTGAAAAATCTCTACTTCGGAGCCGCCGGAGGGGATGCCCGCCGTTAGGGTTTTGAGTCGCTCCATATCACGCACGCCCGATAGGCGAGGCTGCATCTCCCGATGAATCACAAACAGCCGATAACCTGATAACCCACCGTGAGTTGGAATGGGGATCGGGCGTAGCTTCTGTTCCATCATGCTGCTGGTTTCTGCCCAGATCACGTGGATACCTGAATGTTGCTTCAGAAGCTGCTCTCTGGCCTGCGCCTCTGATCTCTTTTCGGTGCTGAGGCTCAACGAAAAGGGGTGCCCGCTCTTCTCAAGCGACAGCTGTAGAAGTTGGTAGGCGAAGCTGCGCTTGGTCTCTCCATCCTGAGTCTGTGGATAGATGACCTGGAGGGGGGCTTTATCCGATTGCGCCAGGGCAGAGGAGGGGAGAAGAAACACCAGCGCCAATAGGACGATGGGGATGAGGTTTCTTGGATGCGGCGAAGCGGACATGCTTGTAATCCCTAGAGGTCGAGAGTGATTGTCAATGAAATCCCGCCAAGCATATCACACTCTTACTTGCGCTTCTCTTCCCACGCAGCCGCGAATGCCTTCTCAACTGCCCGAGCATAAGCCTCCCCATTCATTAGGACCGAACCACGAACCCGAGCCCGCATACCGGCTCGCAAGGTTTGCAACCGTTCCAGATTCCTTGACAATCCAACGGCCTGGGTCACGTAGGCTTCCATGGAATCCACAGCCAGCTCAGAGAGTCCGGCATGGTGGACAATATCTCCGGCCATGCCGGCCTGGGTCACGTAGGCTTCCATGGAATCCACAGCCAGCTCAGAGAGTCCGGCATGGTGGACAATATCTCCGGCC
>JADFWT010000096.1 GCA_015233785.1 Magnetococcales bacterium | reverse complement strand
CGTTGGTGACGTTAAGCAGCCACTTGGCCCCTTGCCGCCCCAGCGCTGCCACCTCACCGGGAAAAATCGCCTCATAACAGATCAGAGGCCCCAACGCCCCCTTGGCAAACGACATCACTTGAGGCCCGGGGCCGGTGGAAAAGTCGCTGGAGCCCTGGGTAAATTTGGTGATGGAGTCGGGAATAATACCCCGAAAAGGGAGATATTCTCCGAACGGTACCAGATGGTGTTTGTCGTAGCGCCGGCTCGGCACCATGTTGCCCTTATCGAAGACCAGC
Organism: Magnetococcales bacterium; assembly: GCA_015233785.1. Lineage (GTDB taxonomy): Bacteria > Pseudomonadota > Magnetococcia > Magnetococcales > JADFWT01 > JADFWT01. The sequence continues at coordinate 8,232 of JADFWT010000096.1, read as the reverse complement.
AGCGAGTTAAAATATTTCTTATCCCCCTCCTGGGCAGGCATCACCACGGGAGCGCCTACCGTGGCGGTAGTGTTCATCTTCTGAAGCAGCCTGTTGAAGCGCATCAAAAAGGGGAACTCTCGATGATAGAAAAAGGTAAGCGCTGTCTCCGGCCACACCAGAAGATCCACTGGCCCCTTAATGGCTTCGCTGAGCTTGAAGTGGATATCCAGATTCTGCTGTCTGAGCTTGCGGTCCCACTTTTCGTGCTGGGGAATATTGGGCTGTACCAGCGCCACCCGCAGTGGCTCACCCGGCTCTTTGGGCAGGGCATCCAAGGTGACAATACGCACGCCGCCATAGAGATGGACCATCACCAGTGGCACCACCACCAGCGGCCCAGCCCACAGCAGCCGATTGATACGCACATCGGAAGGCTGAAACCACCACCAGACTGCCACGGCAGGCCCCCAGATGGCCAGCCATGAGAGCCCATACACCCCCACCAGCTCCGCCACCTGGAGTATCTGCAACTGGCCATCCCACACATATCCGGCCAGATTCCAGGGAAAACCGGAAAACACCCAACTGCGCAACCACTCGGCAAAGGCCCACAGAGACGGCCCCCCCAGAAGAAACCAGACCGACCCCGGCCCCATCCTCCCCAGCAACGCCCCAAACAACCCGGTATAGAGGCCGATAATCGCTGCCAACCCCAACAGCATGGCCAACGCCCCAGGCAGCGGCAGCCCGCCATGGCCGTGGAGGCTGTTGATCAGCCAGTAGAAGCCCCAACCATAGTGACCCACACCAAACCAAAACCCGAGCCGAAAACCCCGCCGCCAGGAGCTGGTCGCTGCCATGGCCATCATAACGGTGATAGCCAGCATGAAGGTGAGCCACTCGGCATGGGGCGCATAGCCGCGCACCGCCACCACGCCGAGCATGATCATCAACAGATCCGTGCCCAAACCATGCAGAACCTGCTTGAATCGCGCTACCAGCCCGCTTGCCGGGGGGGTACTCGTTGCTTCCGCCATTCCCTACCTCTTTTGCTGCCGTGGTGCCTCCGGGGAGATGATAGCGGGTTGGGGGGAAAATGGCGATTCCTGGTGATGGGATAGACTCTCTGGAGGCTAATCTTGTGGATAAGGTGTCGGAAAGCCCAGGCGGGTCAACAGGCTTGCTTCCATGGCCTCCTGCTTTTCAGCCTCGCCATCCGAGCGCTCATGATCATAATCCAGCAGATGCAGCAGCCCATGTACCGCCAAGTGGGCAATATGAAACTCCGGGGTGCGACCCGCCTCCAGGGCCTCTCGAAGAAGCGTCTCACGCGCCATTACCAGATCCCCCAGCAGCAGCGGCATCGCCTCATCCATGGCGCAACCATCGGGATCGCCCATGGGGAACGACAGCACATTGGTGGGGCGATCCACTTGACGATACTCCCGGTTGATGCGCTGCATTTCGGCATCATCCACCAAGGTCACACTGAGGCCGATGGGTCGCCCGAAAGCGTTATCCCCTAACGCTCCATCCTCCAGCAACAGATCAAGCACCCGATGCAACACCTGCTCCAGCGCCTGAATCAACTCGGCAGGCCAAGCAAAATCCTGGGAGTCAATATCTATCTGAAGGGATGCATGCATGACGAATGGCCCATAGCTGGGTGAGCGTGGCAGGCCGAGTCAATCAGGAGCCGGTGGCCCGGAGCGGGACTTGATCGGGATACTCAATGCGATGGTGATAGAAGCCCAGAATCAACACCCGACAGAAGGCATCCTCAATCCGCGCCAGCTCCGCCAAAGTCAGGTTACACTCATCAAGCTGACCATCGGAGATCTTGCCGTGAATGATGCGCTTTACCAGGGATTGAATATGGGCAGGTGAGGGGTTTTTCAGAGTACGGGCAGCGGCTTCCACCGAGTCCGCCACCATCAGAATGCCCGACTCCTTGGATTGGGGTTTAGGGCCAGAATAACGGTAATCCTCTTCCGAGACGGTCTCACCCCGCCGGGCGGCATCCTTCTGGGCCTTGTTGAGGAAAAAGCGCAATAACCCGGTGCCTTGATGCTCGGTGATGGCCTGTAGAATGGGGCCGCTAAGATTGTAACGATTAGCCAGCTCGACGCCATCTTTGATGTGGGCAGCGATAATCTTGGCCGACATGGAGGGAGATAGATGATCGTGGCGATTAAGGCCCGATTGATTCTCCACAAAGTAGTGGGGTTTGGTCATCTTTCCGATGTCGTGATAGAGCGCCATCACCCGCGCCTTTAGGGGATTGGCCCCGATTCGCTCGGCGGCAGCCTCGGCCAGATTGCCCATCATCACCGAGTGGTGATAGGTGCCGGGGGCTCTCAGAGAGAGCTGCTTCAAGAGCGGATGATCACCAGAGGCCAGCTCCAGTAACCGGGAGTCGGTGGTGAGGTTGAAGATCCACTCCAGGAGCGGAATCATGGCCAGCCCCAAAAGTCCAGCCAACAGGCCGCTACTGAGCGCCATACCAATACCGGTCACCCACTGCCATGAAGGAAGATTACCCGCCAGAGACTCCACGATAGGTACGGCCGCCATCTGCACCAACCCAATCCAGACCCCGGCCCGCAGCACGCAGAAACGGTGGCGACAGGAGCGCAGACTGAATGCCCCCACCAGAGAGCCAAACAGGTAGTACATAAAGAGCGGAAAGCCGCCGTTATCCATCAACGAAGAGAGAAAGGCCAGCAAGGTTCCCAGCACCAACGCGCCGCCAGGCAAAGAGACACCGGCCCCAATAATAAGCGAAGCCAGCGCCGAGCCCAGTGCTACCGGCGGCAGGTAGACCGCCATCTGAGGTGGCCACAAAAAGAGCCCCGAAAGCCCCATGCCCACCGCCAGGACAATTTTACTGATCAGCGCCACCAGCAGCAGGATGGCACCGAGAATAAACCAGGTCTTCTTATCATTGGGAAAGCTGACCGAGGTACGAATCAAGAAGCGATGACCCAGGGCAAAAAAAGCCGCCAGAATGGCACCCAGTCCCAGCACTCTGGCGACGATCACATCGGTCCAGTTGTTCTGGTGCAGCGCTTCAATCTTCAGCCGCACGGAGTCGGTTACTTCGGCCCCTTCCCGCACCACCATCTCACCGCGACGCACCCGGAAAAACACCCCTTCAGTGGCCTCGGAGGCCTCCATGCGGCGACGGTTGGTCTTGGTGAGGTTAAGCACCAGGTTGGGCCGCACCAGAGCTTGGGCCTCCGCGACGATCCAGAGTCGCAAGGAGGCACTGATGCCCTTGAATTTTTCCGGCGATGCGTTGGCCAGATTGCGACGAAAATCCTTCAATTCCACCAGATGCTCAAAGCCGGATACGCTCTTCTCAGTCCGCTCCACCACCTTATGCACAATATAGGAGCCCCGCTGAAGATCCCGCATCACGCCCGAGCCACTCACCACCTGATAACGCTGAAAACTGGATAACCAAGCGTTTACCTGCTGCTTCAGTTCCTTATAGGGGTCCACGGGCTTGGCGGGCGGCTTGGGTTTGACCGGCGTGGCCTTCAGGGTCTTCGGCTTGGTCGGAAGCGCCGTTGCGGAAACCGGCGAAGTCGCTTTGCCATCTCCAACAGTCGTCGCAAGCGCTGCGCTCTCACGGTCTTCCGCTGGGGTGCCCTCTTGCGCTGGTTTGGTCGATTTTTTGACCCCTCCGGGTGCCAGAACCTTGGTGGAAATCACCGGCACCAAACGTTCGGTGGCATTCGATGTAACCACAGGCTTGTGATGGAGAGGCGTACCTGTATCTCCTGATGAGGTATCAACGGCTGTGGCAGAAATCGATGGGGTGACGGAATCAGAAGGGTCAACGGATGGATCAATGGTGGCTGCTACGGCACTCTTATGCTTCGGTTTGGCCGTGGGGGTCATGGCGATGCTCAGTAGCTCCTCAAACGCCTCCTTGGAGATCACCTCCTCCAGATTGCGTTCCCGAAACAACGCCTCTCGCAACTCATAAGCTGAACGATCCCCACGATCCTCTTTGAGGGCATTATTGAGCCAATCCAAAGCATCATTGAGATGGTCCGAGACAGCCGGAAGCATGCCGGTATCAAGATCATAAACCGGATCCACCTGACGGGAAGCCTCCTCCTTGCGCCGAAGGGTGGTCTCCTTGTCTTCGATAAGAATATCGCGGTTGGCCTTGATATCGTACGCGGCGATTTCGCCCACAGCAGGCAGATAGGGATCCTGAAACGCCACTGGAGAATAGATAATCGTCAGCACCGTCACCAGCGCCCAAAACAGCACAAAGCTCACCACAAACGATGAACGGATCCATCGTGCGATCCGGCCATGGAGGCGACTGGGCCCCCGTAATCCGGGAGCGTGAATGCGTTCGTCGGGAATCACCCTTTATTCACCCCAAACGGTTATTGAGATAGGACTACCATCAATGCCAGATCTCCAGAGAATTATCTAGTAAAATCAGACACACAATGAATAAAAACCGGAATCGATGTTAAATATTTTTTATGGGTCGTAGGCCCGAACAATACGCTGTACCAGCGGGTGACGCACCACATCACGCGCCGTGAACTCAACAAAATTAACCCCTTTCACACTGTGGAGCACCTTCTTTGCATGAACCAAACCTGAGGGACGGCCATCAGGAAGGTCCACCTGGGTGATGTCTCCACAAACCGCCACCCTGGACCCCTCTCCCAGTCGGGTCAGGAACATTTTCATCTGCTCCGGGGTGGTGTTTTGGGCCTCATCCAGAATCACATAGGACTCATTCAAAGTACGCCCGCGCATATAGGCCAGAGGCGCAATCTCTAGGATACCCCGCTGCTGCATGCGCTCCACCTTCTCCATCCCCAGAGTATCATAAAGCGCATCGTACAGAGGACGTAAATAGGGATCAATCTTGGCCTGAAGATCCCCAGGAAGAAATCCCAAATGCTCCCCCGCCTCCACCGCCGGACGGGTGAGAATGATCCGTTGAAAGGCTCCTTGCAGAAAAAGTGCAACGCCAATCGTGACCGCCAAAAATGTTTTGCCGGTTCCCGCCGGACCAATGCCAAAGGTGAGATCTGAATGGTGCAACGTCTCCATAAAGAGAGCCTGGGCACTATTGCGGGGTCGAATCGTCTGTCGTGGGGTCTCCAGTACCGATGAGCGGGAGAACACCGGAGCCAATGAACCCTGCTCCAGCATGGAGCGCAAACCATCTTCCACGGCGTTTTGATCCACGTTTCGGCCCTGCTTCAGCAACGCATAGAGACCATTCATCAGCTCTCTGGCCTGTTCGGCTCCGGCCTGCTCACCACACACCGCCAGCACATTGCCCCGAGGGTGAATCACCACGCCCAGTTGGCGCTCTATGAGCTTCAGATGGGCATCCGCCTCGCCGCAGAGCGAGATCAGCAAGTGATTGTCCTGAAATTCGATAAGCTCCGTATGGTCGCTTTTCAAATCGTCACCCTGTGATGGCACATGGCCTATACGCCCAGCTTTATAGCGCCGGACAGGAGATGAATTATAGATATGAATCGGCTTCTTGCAGAAAAATCATTAAGCATTTTATAGCTCAAGTCACCCCGCAATGGAACGTATGATCACAAAGCCTCCTCTCCGCGCAATGAGTTGGGCAGCCCCTCGGTGATGCGAACCGGGACAATCTGCCCGATCAGATCATCGCCCCCCGCAAAGTGGACCGAACGGTTGCAGGACGTACGCCCGCTGACAACCCCCTGCCCGGCTCGGGCTTTCCCTTCCACCAGCACCTTGGCGATTGATCCCACCAACGCACGGTTGCGTTCCAACTGGTGCAGATTCAGACGCGCCTGAAGCGTGGCCAGACGCGCTTTTCTCACCTCTTCCGAGAGGTTATCTTCCATCTCCAAAGCGGGAGTTCCAGGGCGCGGTGAATACTTAAAGGAGTACGCGTGATCAAATCGCACCACATCCACCAGATCCAGCGTGGCTTGAAAGTCGGCCTCGCTCTCACCAGGAAAGCCCACGATAAAATCGGACGCCATGGCACCATTGGGGGCAGCCTTACGGAACTTCTCTACCCAATCCAGGTAGCTTGCTGCATCATGGCCACGTCCCATCCGCTGCAATACCCGGTCGGAACCGCTTTGAATGGGCAGGTGCAGATAGGGGCAGAGCTGGGGAATCTCGGCAAAAGCATCGATCAGGTCGTCGCTCATATCCAGCGGGTGAGAAGTGACAAAACGGATCCGCTCCACCTCGGTCTGCATGGCCACTTCATGAAGCAACATCGGCAGATCGTGGGCCATATGGCCTGCATCCAGCCCATTGTAGGCGTTGACGTTCTGACCCATCAGCAGAAGCTCCCGCGCTCCCTGTTCTACCAATGATTGGCATTCACGAACAATCTCATCTACCGATCGGCTCCACTCCCGACCACGGGTATAGGGCACCACGCAAAAGGCGCAGAACTTATCGCACCCCTCCTGCACGGTCACCGAACCAATTGCACCCGAAACTCGATGTTCCGGTAGCGCATCAAACTTTTCATCCGCCGGGATTGTGTCATCATGAATCCGCGTTTCACCGCTGGCTACCCGTGCCAGCAGTGCCGGAAGATGGTGGTAGTTCTGCGGCCCAAAGACAATATCCACATAGGGAGCCCGACGAAAAATATGCATCCCTTCCGCCTGACCCACGCAGCCGCCAACAGCAAACACCACTTTGCGGTTACCACAACTCTTTTTAAAGCGCCCCAGCTCGGAGAAGAGCTTCTCCTCGGCCTTCTCACGCACATGGCAGGTGTTGAAGATAATCAGGTCGGCCTGGGTTGGATCTTCGGTGGGGGCTGTGCCGCACTGGGCTTTGAGAAGGTCACTCATGCGAGCGGCGTCGTAGATATTCATCTGACAGCCGAAAGTTTTGATCAGATGCTTCTGCATGATCTATCAGCCCTCACACAGCTTGTTCACCAACGCGGGTGCCACATGCTTCGGCACAAACGGCCCCACATCTCCACCCTCCTTGGCGATCTCCTTGATCAACCGTGAAGATAAAAAGGTGGTCGCCTCGGCAGACATCAGAAAGACCGTCTCGATCTCTTCGGCCAGTTTTCTATTCATACCAGCCATCTGAAACTCATACTCAAAATCCGAGACTGCACGCAGCCCTCTCAGGACCGCCCCGGCTCCTACCTTGCGGGCATAATGCACCAGCAAGCCATTAAGTTGGCACACATCCACATTAGAAAGATGGGCGGTACTCTTCCGAATCATGGCCATCCGTTCTTCGGCACTGAAGAGGGTTCTTTTTTCGATATTGGCCGCCACCACCACTGTGAGGCGATCAAACATATTCGCGCCACGCGTGATGATATCCATATGGCCCATGGTCACCGGATCAAAGGTTCCGGGATAGAGTGCATGTCGCTTCATGATCCGTCCAGCGGGTTGCGTAAGAGTGTCAAGGCGGTCTTACCATACGCTCTTACGGTGAGCTTCTCCAGAGGGCTGGTTTCTGGAGGATCGATGGATGCTTCCCGTTCATGCTCGCACACCACCAAGGCCCCCGGTGAGAGCAGTTGGGCATTAAGTAACGCTTTGAGTGTCTGCTTGGGCCAATCCTGGGCATAGGGAGGATCCATCATCACAAGATCAATCCCAGTTCCACCCTGGGCGATTACACCACGAAGGGCTCTTGGATCGATAGCCGAGCCGCGTATCACCCGACTCTGCTCTTTTGAAATGTCGCATAGCTCTAGGTTCTGCCGTATCACAGCCGCCATACGCCCATCCTGTTCAATAAAGCAAGCCCTGGCCGCGCCACGACTCAAAGCCTCCAGCCCCAGACAGCCGCACCCCGCAAACAGATCCAGCACCGATGCACCGTGTAACTCATCGGTAATCATGCTGAAAAGCGCCTCACGCACCCGTTCGGTAGTGGGCCGAGCGGGCCAGGACTTTGGGGGCGATTTAAGGCGTCGCCCGCGGAATTGTCCGCCTGAGATTCTGAGCATAGGGATGGACTACACTTTGTTAGATATGCAAATCTGCATTAGTACTACCTCCACCTGACGCACCCAAACCAAAAAAAACCCCGCAAGAAACTTGCGAGGTTTTTTTTGGTTGCGGGAGAGGGATTTGAACCCCCGACCTTCGGGTTATGAGCCCGACGAGCTACCAGCTGCTCCATCCCGCGTTAAACTTCCTGGCGGTGACCTACTTTCCCACACCTTAAGATGCAGTATCATCGGCGCAGAGGGGCTTAACTTCCGAG
>JADFWT010000095.1 GCA_015233785.1 Magnetococcales bacterium | reverse complement strand
GCAAGCCCTTCCTCTTCAAAGCGGCGTGCGGAGGTGTGTAGATGGCCCGGCAGGGTGATCCACTCTCCCCGCTCAAAGATGTGCGCGGCCATCTTTTGATCCTCCATAAAGGGTAGCGACGCATCGAACATGCCTAGCTCGTAAAAAAAGCGCCGGGAGATCAGCATCCCCTGGTCGCCATTGATCACTTGGGGTCGGTTCAGGGTGGTTTTGCGCTCATAGAACCGGTAGGCTGGATGAGGTGGTTGCTGTCGCGTGGCAAAGCGCAGTGGGAAGTGTCCGGCCAGCCGATCAAAGCCGCGCTGGGCCTCCACCTTGCGATATTGTGCCATGGCTTCGGCCAGAAGGTCGGGGCGTGTGATGCGGGAGTCGGCGTGCAGAAACAGCAGCATGGTGCCTCGGGCCTTTTGAGCGGCCCGGTTCATCTGCCTGCCTCGTCCCGGCGGGCTTTTTATGCGTCTAATATCATGTTTTTTGAGTATATTTATGGTTGTGGTGTCGGATCCACCATCGGCCACCAGAATGTCCAGTCGCAGTCCCGTTTGTGCCCCGAGATCTCCCAACAGCGCCTCCAGGGTGTGGGGCTCGTTGAGGGCTGGGATGATCACCGTCAAATCCGGCTTGGGCGTAGGGCCGGAATGGGTGACATCGGTAGAGGTGTGGCTGGTATTGGGGTTCATGGCACTCGGCTTGGGCTCTGAGGCGTGACCTGGGTGGCTATTAACCCGTAATTCGGCAGTGGATGCAAGCGGGCGGTGAAAAGATTCGCCGTGCGGGGTGGGTGTTGGGCCGTTTTTCTGGCAGGATGGTCAGAGTTGTTCGGCGTTGTTGGCTGGCGGTGGGACGGCTTCTGAGTGGTCCGAAACGGCGGATTGCGCGTTTGGCAGTGTGGATGCGGATTGCGGAATATGATCTGGAATTATCTGAAAGACAAGAAAAAGGACTCAGACATCCTGGAGGAGCCGGAGGCGGCGCTCTCGGAAGAGGAACTTGGCGACTCGGAGGAGGCAGCCGAGGAGGAGCAGAAGAAGGGCGGCTGGTTCCGGCGTCTGCGTCTGGGTAGCAAGAAGCAGGATGAAGCCTCTGAAGATGATGTTGAGGATTCGGAGGTGCGTACTGAGGTCGATGTAGAGGATGTGGCTGATGCGCAGAGTCCTGAGGCCGAACCGGCTGGAGAATCCTCAGAGGAAGCAGCTCCCGAGGAAGCGCTTCCGGAGGAAGAGGTTCTGGAGGAGACGGCCCCGGCGGGAGAACGGGATTCGGACGGCTTGCAGGAGAAGCGGAGCTGGTTCCAACGTCTTAAGAGTGGCCTCTCCAAGACCCGTAAGGGGTTTGTAGGTCAGTTGGATCAGTTGATCTCCGGGCGGGAGATTGATGACGAGCTGATCGAAGAGGTGGAGATGTTGCTGATCACCGCTGACTTCGGTGTGGAGACCACCGAGACTATCTTGGAGGAGGCGAAAAAAGCCACCAAGGGCAAGCGCGGCGAGAAGAGCGGCGAAGCATTTCGCGAGGCGATCAAGGAGGCGATTCGCAACCGCCTGTTGGGTCAGGAGGAGGCTCAGCCGCCTTTGGATTTAACCCGTGGCGCACCCCATGTGATTCTGGTAGTGGGCGTGAACGGCGTGGGCAAAACCACCACCATCGGCAAGCTGGCGGCGCAATTCAAGTCGGAGAAGCGCAAGGTGATGATGGCGGCGGGAGACACTTTCCGGGCCGCTGCGGTGGATCAGCTTAAGGTATGGGGTGAACGGGCCGGTGCTACGGTGGTGGCCCAGGGGGAGGGCTCTGACAGCGCTTCGGTGATTTTTGATGCTCACGCTTCGGCCAAGGCCAAGGGGATGGACATCCTGCTGGCCGACACCGCCGGGCGTCTGCACACCCAGAACAATCTGATGCAGGAGTTGCAGAAGGTGCGGCGGGTGTTGGGGCGTCAGGATGAAGAGGCACCCCATGATGTATGGCTGGTTCTGGACGCCACCACCGGGCAGAACGCCATCAGTCAGGTTGAGCGATTTCATGAGATTATCGGTCTTAGTGGCCTGATCATGACCAAGTTGGACGGCACCGCCAAGGGCGGCGTTGTGGTGGGTATTCGGGAACGCTTTCAGCTTCCCATTCGTTATCTCGGCGTTGGCGAGGGAATGGACGATCTCAAACCTTTTGATGCGGATGAGTTCGTTGACGCGCTGTTTGATTGAGTTCAATCAAGGCATCAGGAAAGACGTTCCTGACATATGATATGTATGAATAAGAGCTTTCGCGAGTTGGATCGCACTGTGTCTGGATCCGGTGTGATCTATCTTACAGCCCTGTTTTTGTGGGGCTTATGGGCGGTGCCGCTTGTAGCAGCCCCCAAGAAGCCGTCAGCCGAAGAGCGTACCATTGCTTTTTATCGGCAGATGTTCAACGAGGTTGCCCACAGCAGTTCACTGAAGAATGTGCCGCCGCCTGGGCGTTGGCCCAAGCATGAGCAGTTGGCATCCTATCTGATGTTGGAGATTTTTTACCACCCGTCCCACAACACATCCATTAAAGAGCTGGAGCGGTTTGTCCGTCGATGGCCGAACCATCCGCAGATGCATCGTATTCAGCGGTTTTTGGATAAGCGCATTGTGCGGGATGGCTCCATGCGCAAGGTGCTCTCTCGTCTGGATAAACGCAGGCCGCCCAATACGTTGGGTCGCATCCGTTATCTTAAGGCGCTGGTATCGGTAAAGCGCAATGAAGAGGCCAAGCGGCTCTGGACCAAACTCTACCGCTCGGGGGTAAATCTGCCTGAGGATTTGGAGCAGCGACTCTCTTATCTGTTGGCTAAGGCGTCCCAGAAGGATCATGAAGCCCGCGTCCGAGCCCTGATGCGGGGTAAGAACCCGCGGCCTTTTGAGGAGGCGCTGAAGTGGCTTCCTGAAAAGCGTCGAATCTATTTTAGGGCGCTCCACGCCGCGGGAGGGGCCGACACGCTTTTTCATCCATTGCTTCCCCAGCTCTCCAAGAAGGATCGCACCACTGGTGAGTTGTGGCATGCGCGTATCGAAGGCCTTCGCAGAAACGGATTTTACCAGCGGGCCGAGCGGCTTCTTCTTGGGGCCGAGGGGCGTTATCTTTCTGACAAGGATCGTCGCCGCCAGCTCTATCGATTGGGTCGGGTCTTTCTATTTATCAAGCGGGATTTCAAGCGTGCTTTTCGTCTGTTTGAGGCCAACATCAAAGAGAAGGGCGGAAAGCTGGAAGACTCTATGTGGATGGCGGGCTGGTCGGCTCACATGGGAGGAGAAAGGGCCCAGGCGCTGGCTCTGTTCAAGCGACTGGCCGACGAGGGGATTACAGCGGAGCGTCGTAGTCAGGGAGCTTGGTGGGCTTCACGGGTGCTGGCTGGAATGAGCAAGAAAAAAGAGAGCCATGCGTGGCGTCTGAAGGCTGCTCAGTATCCGGGCACTTTTTTCGGTCTGCTGGCCCGGGAGGGTCTGGAGAAGGGCATCAAGGGCATTGCGCCTCTTAAAGAGCCTGAGTTGAAGTGTGTATTTCCCAAGAGCAAGGCGTTTCAAAAGGATATTAAGCGTTTGACGCAGCTTGAGCGGGTAGGCCGTAGTTACTATAACGGCCCCGAGATCGCAGCGATAGCCGCCAAGCATAAATTGGGAGATAGCGAACAGCTCTGTTTGGCGCGTAAGCATGGTGATCCCAACCACTCCATTCGGGTCTCGAACCGGTTGAGGAAGGGGGGCGGTCCAGCCCTCTGGAGCTATCTGTTTCCCATCGCTCCGTGGCGCCCTTGGACCAAGTGGCACATGGATCGTTCGTTGATTTGGGGTATGGCACGTCAGGAGAGTCTGATGTTGCATCGAGTTCGTTCGCGGGTTGGGGCGCGTGGTCTTTTGCAGTTGATGCCTGCCACAGCGCGCAAGGAGGCGTCTATTTTGAACATGCCTCCAGCCACGCAGTTTCGGCTTCAAGTTCCAGGATATAATCTATCGCTAGGTCAATCCTACATGTCGCGCATGATGGGGCAGCTAAGTGGCAACCCCATCCTGGGGCTGATTGCTTATAATGCCGGCCCCCACCGTGCGGCTCGTTGGCGCAAAGCCTGGAATCGTGAGCAGGATGTGTTGACCTTTATGGAGAACATCCCCATTACAGAGACGCGCAAGTATGTTCGGAAGGTGTTGCGTGGGGTGGTGATGTACGAGTTGCAGTTCAAAAAGCAGGGCTCGATTCGTCAATTTCTCAAGTTCAAGCCCATGCCGCTCAATCCTATTTCTGGCTAAGCTTCCGGCCTCATGAACCATAGATCCGGCTCATAATGGACCACCGGCCTATCATCCAACAAACGGCTCCTACCGATGTACTTGGTAGGGGCTGGTTTTGGTGCCGCTAGGGGACGACAGATGAAAATGTCGACAGGCATTAGCAGTGGCGGAGCATTTCGGAGGCTAGCTTATCCAAGGGTTTGATAATATCGACGCCGCCATGCTTGATGGCTTCGTTAGGCATGCCGAAGACGATACAGGATGCCTCATCCTGGGCAATATTGGTGGCCCCTGCGTCTTTCATCTCTTTCATGCCGCGTGCCCCGTCGTCTCCCATGCCGGTCATGATAATGCCAACGGCATTCTTCCCGGCGTAGCGGGCGGCGGAGCGAAACAGTACATCCACCGAAGGACGGTGTCGGCTGACCAGTGGCCCCTCTTTGATTTCGACAAAGTAGCGGGCTCCACTCCGTTTCAGTAGCATGTGGTGGCTACCAGGTGCGATGAGTGCCCGGCCACGGATGATGGAGTCGTTATTCTCTGCTTCCTTGATGGTCATACGGCAGATGCCGTTTAGGCGTTCGGCAAAGGCGCGTGTAAACTGTTCTGGCATGTGCTGAACGATGGCGATACCCGGCGCGTTCTCCGGCAGCGCCTCTAGAAAGACCCGCAGCGCTTCCGTCCCACCGGTAGAGGCCCCGACGACGCAGATTTTTTCGGTGGTTTGAGCCATGGCCATGGAGCGAGCAGTGGGCTTCGCAATCACGGCGTCGGCGGTCAGTTTGGGTTGTACTTTGGGGGTTGTTCCTCCGGCAGCTCGGCGTGTTCGTGTCGGAGATATTTTCTTGACGTTGGCCATAGCAGCGGCCTTTACGGCATCACAGATGCGGATGCGCGACTCTTCAAAGAAGACTTTGGTGCCGATCTTAGGTTTTGTGATGATCTCTACCGCACCGTACTCCATGGAACGCAGAGCCGTTTCGGACCCTTTTTCGGTCAGAGTCGAGCACATCACCACCGGAATGGGGTGTTGTGTCATAATTTTCCGCAAAAAGGTGACGCCATCCATACGGGGCATCTCGACATCCAGTGTGATGACATCAGGGACTAATTGCTTGATGCGTTCTGCTGCGACGAAGGGGTCCGGGGCATTTCCCACCACTTCGATATTGGGATCCGAGTTGAGGATCTTTTCAAGAGATTGGCGTACCACAGCAGAGTCATCGACGATGAGAACCCGGATTTTTCCTTTCTTTTTAATCATTAACGACTCCTGATGTGATATTTTGGATAGGCTCTTTCCCCAAGAGCACTATTATTTTTATAAGGTCACTATATTTACATCCGTTGGCCATACTGAATCAACGGTGTAGGTATGTTGATTGCCATTTTTCTGACTTTTCCTGAAATCGGCAGGTTCCTATCTATCGAAAAGGTGGTCGCTACCACACCATGGTGTCTTTATAGTCGTCGGCCAGTTTTTTTTGATGATCGTTGAGGGTGGCATGCAGTTCACCATAGGCGGCATTTACCGGTGGGGCTTCCAAGATGGAGTCTCCAGCCTTGACGGCACGTATCGCTTTAACCAGTGCATCCCAGGCGCTCTCCTGTGTCTCACCGGAGATCCCGAGGCGCTGTTTCAGTCGTTCGAACTGAGTATCATTAAAGGGCTGCTGGCCGGGCATGCCCATCATCATCTCCATAGGATCCGGTGCTTTGCTCCTCCTGGCGCTGTGCTGAGCCGGATTGGGCGTGTTGGCATGGCTGGACCGTCCTCTATAGTGCGTGACGGCGGAAGGTGCGTTCCAATTTCTGGGGGCGGGAGATGGCCGCCAAGCCCGTTGGGGTTGAGTCTGCATGGGGCTAAGGCGAGACTCTTGGGGTGTTGTATAGGCCGGGTTCCCGTTGGGTGGACGCCATGGCTGTGTGGGGTTGTTTTGCCAGGATCCGCCTTCTTGTTGCGGTAGACGGGCTGCACTCTGAAAGGCTCGGCGGCGCCATTGATCGTTCTGTTGGGACCATTTGGATCGTGGTTTGGGGCCATCTTGCCACGAAGCGGCGGGGCCATACGGCGACACTTGATCTTGATCTCTATGAATGTCGTAGGCTGGTGGCCGGGCCGACCTATAGAGCGGGGGTATCCCTGAACCATTGTAGGCGGGTTGGACAGTGGAACCGTAAGTAGGCGCTCTGTCGTAACTGTAAGCGGGAGGCATGTCGGCCCTGTAGACAGGGGCTCTATGGGTTACGTAAGGCGGCACTCTGTCGGTATAGGACGGCACTCTTTCGGCGTCATAGGCGGGTTGGCTGTGGACGCTGTAGGGGGGTGGCCTATCGGAACCATAGGTAGCTTGCCTGCGGGTGTCATAGGCGGGTATGGTGCCCGAGTTATAAGCCGACTCATTGTCGGATATTGGTTGCTGGGCGGACCATGGACGTGCACGCACCGGGTCGGGCTGATTGACGTTGCTGGATGGCGATATGGCATCACCCCACTTTGGATTATAACGCCATGATCTGTCAGAAGATGATTGGCCTGTATATGGCGGGGTATTAGTTGGTGTGGTCCATTGGGGTGTCGCCTGGAACGGTGCCGACTGGTTGGGCATTCGGCTCTGGTATTCTGCGGGTTGGCGGCGAAAATGGTCCGGGGCACGTCCCCAGGTGGGGGTGGCTTTGGTTTTGGGAGCATCCAGTTGCCATGCTGTTGGATAGTTCTGCCACTGCTCGGCGTCGCCATGGGATTGGGCATAGCCCTTGGAAAGGGGGGATGTCACGGTCAGTGCCAGTAGCATGACGCCACTCTTTAGAATTGTCTGACGGGGATAGCCTATGCTCATCTGCTGGTCTCCTTCGTGCCCATCCATTGCGCCGCAGAAATACAGCGCAGAAATATACTGAATACCATGCTCAGGGTCTCACTGATTCGGGGCAGGGGATCTGCACCAGGGGTCTCTGGGGGTGATCCAGTCGCAGAGCGCTGAGTCGCCCTCCGTAGACGCACCCTGCATCCAGACCGGTGCAGTGCGCGTGCAGAGTTAGCCCCGCTGCTGCCCAGTGTCCGTAGATAACATGTTCTCCTGGGACCCAGCGGCGTTGCTGATACCAGGGTTGATAGATGTTCCCCCCTTTTGGGGCTTGATAGGGGGAGAGACCAGAGCGGTTGCGTGGCCACAGAAGCGCCCCTTGGGCTGTACAGAGCCGAATACGGGTAAAGAGCGCCAGATCAAATTGCGCCTGTCGCACAGGATCTTCCGTGCCGGGATCCTCCTCTATTAGCCGATCCGGGAAGCTCTGCATAAGTTGGGTCAGGCGGCTTGGATTCATAAAAAGCTGATGCAGCGCTTCGGCTCGTTCCAGGCAGGTAGCCATGCTCCAGTGGGGGTGCAGTCCAGCATGGACCATAGTGATCCCAAGCTCTGGTTCCTGATGTATAAATGGCAGGCCCCGCCACCAGTCAAACATGGTATCCAGCTCTTTGGAGCCTTTCAGGGTCTGTAGGTAATCCTGAAAAAAGGGCAGGGTATTGCCGCACAGGGCTCCGATAATCCACGCTTCATGGTTGCCCATAAGCACCACGGCCCGCTCACCCAGATCCTGCACAAAGCGCACGACGTCCAGAGAGTCTGGCCCTCTGTTGATCAGGTCGCCGACAAACAGCAGTCGGTCCTGTTGGGGATTGAAGTGAATGCGTTCCAAGAGGCGCTTTAGGGAGCCGTAACATCCATGGACGTCACCAATGGCGTAGATAGCCACAATCTATTGATTCTCAGGCCATTCGCTAAACGGATGGCGCACAAGGTTGGAGTTAAAATAGCGGGTGTCATCGGAGATCTCTTCACCCACCCAGGCCGGTTGATCAAGCGCTTGGCCCTCATCTTCCAGCTCCACCTCTGCCAGAATCAGCCCGGTATTTGCCCCGGCAAATTCATCAATCTCCCAGGTCAGATCCCCCTGTTGTACCTTGTAGCGCACCTTCTCAATCAAAGGTTTTTCGCACAGATCATCCAGCATCACCAGGGCGTGCTCTTTAGGAATTTCATACTCGAATTCGGTCTTGGAAAAGCCCCGCGTAATCCCTTTGACGGTCATGGTGCCGGTCTCACCGGCCAGACGTACCCGCACCACCCGCTCCTTTACGGTGGAGAGAAATCCCTGTCTAAAATCGATGCGCTCTGCTCTTGCCCGATCTTGCTTACGCCATGCGGCCCATGGGAATCAACCCCGCCAGCTTATCGATAAACTCCTCCGGCTGATCGGTGCGGATACCTCCCGGTGCCAG
>JADFWT010000094.1 GCA_015233785.1 Magnetococcales bacterium | reverse complement strand
TGGCAGCCACCGATTCTTTTGCATAGGCCCCCACCTGCACGATATAGGAGTGGGTGACTCCGCTGGCAGGAGGTGATCTCTTGATCGGCTGTTGAAGCCTGCGTGGTTCCGGCGTTGGGGCCGTATCCCGTGCTTGATCAAACGTGCTTTGCATCTCACTGAGCATCTCAGCCAGAACCGCCTGTTCGCTGGGAGCCACAGGGGCGGACTCACCATCTGGTTCCGGTATCTCCGGGATAGGAAGTGACCGTGTTGGCGCTGCTGCAACCTGTTCGAGCACCTCTACAGCAGGGTCTAATACGACCAGATGTGATGGCTCCTCCAGCACGACACCATGGTCATCCAGTGCCGCTGCGCCATCGGGAAAGGTCATCTCCGGGGCTACCAGGATGAGATGCTTAAACGAAAGCACTTTCTGAAGCTCTTTCACGCCCTCATCCACACCTTTTTTCAACGTTTCTTGATCCACGGCAGAAACGATTCGACTCCATGATGGTGTGGTGTCTGGAAGGCGATAGAGCGCCATCAGGGAGGCGTCTTTGGGACCGCGAGGCGGGCTTAGTAGCAACACATGCTGAATATTCCCTTCCAAAAGGCGCTGCACGGTTTTCTCATCGGTGGGAGAGAAGCGCCCCGATTGCATCGGCTTGGATGGTGCGGTCCATCCGGCCACCATCCGTTTCAGGTGCAAAACGGTCACACGTCGCAGGGGGGAAGGGGCGTCCGGGAGGGGTAGATAGAGACGCTGAATCGCTTCTTTTTGAGTCTCACCCGCAGGTTTGGAGACGGTGTTGGGATCGGCCTCAAGCAGAGGCGGCGCCTCTTTGCACCCGGCAAGGAACAGCAGCGCCAATGCAATGATGGGCATCAGTGGTTTAAACATGAAGGAGATCGGATGGGTCATGGGCTCTTTCCAGTATGGGGTGAACCGAACGACTATGACAGTCTACCGGTTTAGCCCCTGGAAAGAAATATGACAGGTAACGCAGGTGAAATTAATAAGGTTTAAGACGCCTCATAGTGCTTGTTTAAGAGGGGTTTCAGCCTCGAATACCAACGCTCCTCCGGCTGGATCTGGCGCTCTGTTCCGGCTGTCAGGCGTTCAGCGGGGGTACCGTTTTCCCACTGCAATAGATGCACTTCACCCGCCAATTGACACGATGGAATACGAGCCACCACCACCTCATCCAGGAATGCCAGACACCCTTTACCTACCTCACGGATGCGCAATCGAGCATCACGGCGCATGCGCGCCATGGGGTGAATGCCCACATTAATTAGGCCGTGGTGGGGGTTGTTCAGGCTGACCAACAGATGATTATTCAGCATATGCAACACCATGGAGTCACGCTCACGGTCAAAATAGAGCGCGCTGTTAAACATAATAGGATCCCGATCCGAGCTCTGAACACGCCAGGCAATCTCCTCCATGCCAGGAGAGATGCGCCAACTGTGGGTGACGTGAATGCTCTTGGATTGATCCTGACGGTTGGAGCCATGAATATTGGGCACATAGGGGACCGAGACATGTTGCGCTCTGACACGTGCTGTGGTTTCAATCGATTGCAGGACATGGGGCCCTGGTGCCGTGTAGGCTTGTTGGCTCTCTTTTAACAATCGCATGGAAGCGGATCCATTGTTGGATTGCTGAATTTCGGCATAGAGGGGCCGGCCAAGGCGTTGGCCACAAAAGTGGCGCTGTAATAGGAGTGTCATGGAAGGCATATGGTAATCGATCAAACGACCATATCGAAGTTGGTCTTCCATGGTGGTGGGTTGGGTATAGGGAAAGTGATGGGGGGTGCGGGACCAGATGGCCGGGGAGGAGGGCGCTGGGAACAGGCCCCCAAGGCAGTAGGCCGGGTGGCGTTCAAGATACTCGGTAACATCCTGAACCATCTGATAAGGGATCTGCGTTTGAAGTTGGGCCTGATGCCGCCATAGTTTGATGGTGGCGGCGTTGGTGGCCAGGGTCGGAACGGTCCAGAGTGCCATGATCACCAAGAACATACGGCGAAGAATTCGGTGTTCTTGGCGCACCACATAGGCCACAATGTGGCAGACTGGAATCAACAAGAAGGCGATGGTCATGGTGAAGTACCAGCCGGCAATGGCACCGATTGCCATCCCGCGCCCAAAAAGGGATCCTGCCAGGATGGTGAAAAGTGCTGCAAGAGAGAAGAGCAGCATGCCATTGGAGAGCAGTGGATCTGCCCTGAATGGGTGAGGTTTTTTGATTCTGGAGAAGAGGACAACGAAGAGAACCGTCAGAAGCACGATCAGGCCAAACAAGAGATAACGTCCATCTCCAGGGAAGAGCGCCTTATAAGCGTTGGATATGCCTGGAAGAAACTGACTTATCAGGTGCTGAATCAAGTCAATAAGGCTATGGTCGGCATGGGCTGTGGTTGCTTTTCCGGCGACTATCCGACCTGACATTTGGGAGGTGGGTATCAGGGACCATAGAGCCAATCCACTGTAGAGAAGCAGCGGGACACCAGCAGCCAGCACAATTGTCGGCACCCCATAACGATTTCTGAAGGGGTTGGAAATCAGAGTGTATCCCAACACCATGGCCAGGGAGATGGCGGTGAACTCGTGAAAGAGCGTCGAGCAGAAGAGCAGCAGCGTACTGCCGACGATCAGCCGGAAGCGTTTCTCGGGGCGCTGTTTCCGGTGAGCGTGGTGAAACAGCCAGACCCCCCATGCAAAGAGCGCCATCCCCATCATGTAAGGGTTGATGTGCGGCCAGTAGGAGATCTCCGCATTGGTGAGAATTATGAAGAGAGCGAAGAGGGCAGCAATGGGCTTGTATCCGCTTATTTTCTGATAAATATGGTAGAAAGTATAAGCAGTCATACCGCTAACCAGCAGGGAGATGCCTTCCAGGAGTTGGCGATTATGACGTCCCAGCATCTCTTGCAGCCATATCAT
Organism: Magnetococcales bacterium; assembly: GCA_015233785.1. GTDB lineage: Bacteria > Pseudomonadota > Magnetococcia > Magnetococcales > JADFWT01 > JADFWT01. Next base: position 5,956 of record JADFWT010000094.1, on the reverse strand, counting down.
AAACATCAGGCCGGGCCTGAAGAGAATACTGTCCCCTGAAAAGGTATAGCGGGATTGTGCGTGAGAAAGCAGATGTTTCAACCAGGCGAGGTCGTCGGTAAACCATGCCCGCTCCGGCAGTGTCAACATATCATCCCGAAAGCAGAGTTCAGCAATCGGTGTATAGACGAGGTAGAGCGTCATCCCCAACAGAAGCAAGACCCACAGTTCATGACGACGCAATACATTCACAGGATAGTGCCTATGGGCTGGGGGTGTTCAGGATCCTTAATCCATCTATTCTGTCAGAAATAGCCTTCATATTCCATTTTCATTGCATCTGTCATGTCCTGTTAGTGGCGGCTCCAGCGCGTCCTCTTCTTAAGAAATGGTTGTTGAATGGCGTTCAACTAACTGAGGAGAGATGTACATTGCTGATTGCGAATGCGCTATTGAATTGGCTATCCTTCAGTACATTGAACGCCTGTCGGTTGCGTGCAGGCTGAGCGATTTGCTCTGATTCGGAGATGTACTGATGGCCAAAGCCGTTAAAATCATTCTTTATTCTGTTCTAGCTCTGCTGATTCTGGTTGCGGTTGGTGCCGTGGCGCTCTCCAGTATGGTGGATCCCAATGACTACAAGGATCAGATTGTCGCCCAGGTCAAGAGCCATACCGGGCGTGATCTGCGACTTGAGGATGATCTTTCCCTGTCGTTTTTTCCATGGATGGGCATTGAGATGGGTGCCATGGAGCTGGGCAATGCGCCTGGTTTCGGAAGTGAGCCGTTTGCCAAGCTCAATTCGCTGGAGGTGCGGGTTAAGCTACTGCCTCTTTTGAGCCGTCGAATGGAGGTGGCAACCCTCAAACTGAAGGGCCTGACCCTCAATCTGGCCAAAGATGCTACAGGACGCAGTAACTGGCAGGATCTGGGGGCTGGACAGGATCATGACACCGGTTCCAAACAGGCGCATCAAACATCTCAAAAAGGCGCTTCCGCAGAGGCGAGTGAAGCCGTATCGCCGCTTGAAGCCCTGGTCGTAGGTGGAGTTGAAGTGCATGGCGGGGTGCTTAACTGGAGCGATGCCCAGAGTGGGGCATCCCATGCGGTAGAGGGGTTTTTCCTGGAGATGGGGCGCTTTGAACTCAACCGTTCGGTTCCTCTGGCCATGGGCTTCAATGTCACCCTCAAGGATCCGGTGATGACCGGCACCATCCGCATGGAGTCCCAGATGACGGTGGATCTCAAACAGCAGCGTTATCGCTTTGAGATGCAGCCGCTCTCCTTGGCGCTCAGTGGGCCTTCGCTGCCGAACGGCTCAGTGGAAGCCGCATTGAAAGCAGTGGTGGATGCCGACATGGCCTCGGAAAAGCTCACCGTTGGTGACCTCAAGGTGCAGGGGATGGGGCTGGACCTTACGGGTTCGGTGGAAGGGACCAACATTCTCACAGAACCGCAGTTTCGTACCGACCTAAGCATGACGCCTTTCAACCTGCGCAAGATGCTGGGCAAGTTGGGCGTCGTGGTGGAGGCTAAGGATGCAACCGCTCTGACCCAGGTCGGCATGGCGCTCACGGCCCAGGCCAATACGGAGGCTGTTGATATCTCTACTTTAGCTGTGGATCTGGACGGGAGCAAGCTGGCGGGCACATTCTCGGTGCAGCAGTTTGATAACCCGGCACTTCGTTTTAGTCTCCATCTGGATGCGCTGGATGTGGATCGCTACCTACCGGCTGGGAAAGCCGCCAGCGGGGCGAAAGCAACCCCGAAAGAGAGCCTCACCAATAAGGCGTCTGCCTCATCTTCCCCATCCGAAGAGATGGATTTGGCTCCCTTACGGACTTTAAATCTTGATGGATCGCTTAAGGTGGACTCCTTGAAGGCGTCTGGTGCCAGAATTCGCAACCTCACGGTAGTGGTGAAAGCGGAACAGGGCATGATTCGGGTCTCTCCATTGCGGGCACAGCTCTACCGAGGAGCGCTGGATGCAGCGGTAACGGCCGATGCACGCGGTAAGCGGCTGGCGTTTCATGTACGACCCAATTTAAAGGGTATTCAGGCGGGACCGCTCCTGTCCGAATTGGCCGATGTAAAGCAGCTGCGCGGGACGCTTAATGCCAAGGCGGATCTCACCTTCAGGGGGCTGGAGAGTGCCCAGATCAATCGGACGTTGAGCGGTCGTGGTCACTTCGCCTTTACCGATGGAGCGCTGGTGGGTATTAATGTCGCGCGTCTGATCCGTAACGCCTACCATACTTTCAGAAATCAACCTCTGGAGCCGGAAGGGGCCTTTGAGAAGACCGACTTTACCAGTCTCAATGCCTCCGTTCGGATGAATAACGGGGCCATCTCCAACCAGGATCTAAAGATGGTCTCTCCGCTGCTGCGCATCACCGGTAAGGGATCGGCCAACCTGCCCAAGGATCGCATCAATTACGTGGTAAGCAGCGGCATTGTCGGCTCTTTAAAAGGACAGGGCGGAGAGAGCATCAACGAGCTGAAAGATGCCGTCATTCCCATCAAGCTATACGGCAGGCTGTCGGCTCCTGATTACACTATCGATATGGAGACCTTCCTGAAGGAAAATCTGAAGACAGAGGCGAAAAAGAAGGTGCAAGAGAAGTTGAAAAAGGCCCTGGGTGACAAGATTCCTGCCGGGATTGGTGAGCAACTTCTCAAAGGGCTCTTTTAGGAGGCGTGATGCCGGAGTGGCTGCTAGTGCTATGGGAGCGGTTTGGTCTGGAACAGAAGGCGGAGTGCTATGCATTGGGGTGGAAAGAGCATTTTCTGATCTTCAATCAATATCTTGCCGAGGGATTGTCCCTTGATCACGAGCAGGTGGCAGCATGCATTGGCGATGCGGTGGCGGTGATGGCGCGTTGGGAGGATAGCTATCCCGACCCCACGATGCTTACATTTTTACTCTACATGAAGCGTCACAGACCCGAACAATATGCTCTCTATCGAACATCGGGTGGTTTGCCAGAGCCTGAGAGTTGCCGGATCGATCCCGAGATCTACCGACTGATCTACGGCCTGCATCATGCCCTGTCGCACAGCCCAAATCCCATGCGCATGAAAGAGAATTTTGATGAATTTGATGAGGAGATCGAGGGGTTTTATAATCGTTTTGGTTGTCGTTTCATTCTCCCGTTTGATGGTCGAAACAGCGAAGAGGTCTACATGATGACCGGTCATCTGGATGATATGGTTACAGCTCTGGAGCGGCTCTGATCACCAGCGGAAGAACGGCATGAGGGGATAAAAGGGGAGCTTGAAATAATCATGCGCAAGAAGTCTATGATGATGGTGCTGCTGTCCCTGATGATGCTCCTGATGGCCGGGTGTCAGAAGTCCATGCCCGAAATGTCCAAGCATATCCGCATGGCCCCTGTGAAGAACCCATCGGCGGAGATCGCTCGTAGTTCACTGTTTGGCGGTTACCGGGAGAATGGCAGTCGGGGGATGGATCTCAACTTGAGCTGTCTTGAGGATCAGCGCATCTGTGGCCGCTTTGAGTTTACACGGGCGCGTTGTGGTGGCTATTTGCGCTATGAGGGGCGGGAAGGAGTGCAGAGGGTGTTTGATGCCATTCACACCTTCGGTTCCTGTCCGAAAGCTTGCAAGATCTGGCTGCATGAGCGGATGCGCACCTATGAAGAGGTGTGCGATGACGTGCCGATGCACAAGGGGTATCTCTCGAAGATCAATCAGGACCGTTATGTCTACAATCCCGAGATTCGAGAGATGGTACAGCAAGATCCTCCCGGCGATCCCCACAAGCGCGATTATGGTCTCAAGGAGGTATTCGGCTTTGATGCTCAAAGTGCCAAACGTTATGGAGCTATCTGCGGCTCTATTGAGTGCCAGCGCAAGGCCATTGCGGGTGATTATGAGGATATTCCAGCAGCTAAGCCTCCCATCAAAGGGGTGCGTAAGATTGTCAATATTCCCTGTCATGATCGCGATGTACGGCTTGGCAAGTGTGTCGAGGTGGTGTGCTGGAGCGGCCAGAGGGAGCAGGTTGACTTTCACCGCATCACCTGGAAGTGGCGTGCCGTGCGTGAGAAGGAGTTGAACCTGGATCCCGATTACTATCTTGAGAATGTGGCGGAGGATATCTGCCCGTGATCCCGATATCGGCCTTGAGGGCCGACGGAGGGTTTCAAACTCAATGCTCTCTTGATGATCTTCTGTCGACGTCCTTGCAAGTGCGGTCGAACCCGGATTCGATGAGCATCGACGGTGTGGTGGTCTGGGGCTGCTTTCCCTCTGAGGAGATCGTACTGCCGCCTCTTCTTGAATCCATGCTCGACCGCCATGAGCGCCGCCGGGCCGAGCGCTTGATAAATCCACGGGATGGTCGCCGTTTTACCCTTTCCCACGCTCTGTTGCGTCTGGTGTTGGCCCATCACACAGGGCTGGATCCTGCGGCCATTATCTACAGGCGTACCCAGCATGGTAAACCCTATCTTGCTGGTGGACCGGCCTTCAATATGAGTCACTCCGGGGCAGGGGTGTTAATGGCCGTTGGACCTGCTGATCCGATTGGTATTGATGTAGAGAGGCCGCGGCCCATGGCCGACAGGGATGGGGTGGTGGATCGTTTTTTTTCAGAGCAAGAGCAGAGGGCATACGATGCCACGCCTGTCGAAGATCGCCACGTCGCCTTTTTCAATATCTGGACCCGCAAGGAGGCCTATCTGAAGGCATTTGGTCACGGCCTGCGCTGGCCGTTAGAGGCATTTTCGGTCTCACATGGGCAGGCTGCCATGGTGACTCAGCACCATCCGTTGGCGGCTGGCAAGAGGGTGATCATGCACCATCTTTCTCCGGCCGACGGCCATAGGGGAGCACTAGTCATCTCACCAGATGCCACCCTTGCAGGTGGCACCCTGATATCCATCGATGGGAAGGGGAACACTATTCAAACAGAGGATGTACCCATTTGAACTTCAAGGAGCGGCCATTAAGTCTGGTCTGAAATTTAGCCCCTTTGGCACCGATAATTCTACGCATGGCAGGCATCAGTTCATCGCCTTTGAGGTGGGACCAGTAGGAGACCTTCATCAGCCCCTGTTGCTGCTGGTTAATCTCATGGCGTACATAGCCGGTCAGATCGTCCAACTCCCCTTTGAACAGCGGCTCAATGGTATCCGGAGGAAAGCCGATGAAGCTAAGCGCATAGCGAAAGCCGGTGCCGCCATCGGTCTCGCCCTGCATATCCCGAACAATCTTGGTGGCCAGTTGCAAGGATAGTCCGAACACATCCCGCTCGGCCCTGTTGACGGCACTTTGGGTAAAGCGCTGTTCGTTATCGTCCTGCTGCCAAAACTGAAAAGGGGTGGTTTCTTTGCCCAGGAAATGGGCATCCGAGGCTCGTACCGCTTCCAGAATCAACCCACCCCGCACGCCAGCCCCCCGGCGTTCGGCATTGACCTTGACCATTACCAGAAAGTCGGCGCCCACTTTGGGGGCCATTTTCAGGGCTTTTTGGCGGGTCAGCTCACCGGTAAAGTCAGGCAGCTTTGCCCGCACTGTATCCAGATCAAGGACACTAAATCGAAACTTCTCATTGAAGGCTTCAATGACGGACTTGGTGAGCGTGGGAAAGTTGGCCGTGGCGGTAGGAATAGAGGCGATGTCATCGCTGATGGCGAACACCAGCACCTTGGGCTGGCCGGACATCTTCATCAAGATCTCCATAGCCTGAGCATGATCCTGAATTCTTCCGGCATTTACCTGGGCATCCAACTCCACAAAGAAGGCCCCATCCGGCGTAGAGGTTTTACGCAGAATTTTGTAGGCCGACACGTAACCGCGCGCATGGGTCAGCACATCATCCCGAATCAGGTTACCCGACTCAACCAGAGAGCGGGAGCGCACCACGGTTCCCAGGGCCTCTTCCACCGCCTGCTGTAAGGCGTTTTTAATGGCTTGGTCGGGACTTTTGCCCATCCCTTCCACCACCACAGCA
>JADFWT010000093.1 GCA_015233785.1 Magnetococcales bacterium | reverse complement strand
TTGGGCATCTCCCTGGAAGGGGTGAGCGAGAAGGGCGCCGCATTGCAAGCTTATCAGAACGCCGTCAACGGAAGCCAGTTGACCATGAAACTCAAACAGTTCGTCAACCAGCGCATTCAGGTTCTCTCCAACTAGCCATTCTTTGGGAATGCCCCTCATGCAGCAACCTGCTCCAGCCGCGCCACAGTTGAAAAAAAAGGTTCGCCTGGGTGATCTCCTGGTAGAAAACGGGATCATCACCCAGGAGCAGTTGATGGTGGCGCTGAAAACCCAGAAGGAGCGGGATCTCAAGCTGGGTCAGGCTCTTCTGGAGTTGAAATTCGTCACCGAGGACAAGCTCCAGCGATTTCTGGCCCAGCAGAGAAAGAAGGTGCGTATTGGCGACGCCCTGGTCCAGAAGGGGGTCATCACCGAGCCGCAACTCATGAAGGCCCTCGCCGAGCAGAAAAAAAGCGGCAAGAAGCTGGGGCAGACCCTCGCCTACCTGGGCATCCTCAGCGAGCAGCAGTTTTTGGAGTTTCTCTCCAAACAGTTGGATCTGCCCTTTGTCGATTTGAAAAACTTCCAGTTCCAACCAGGGGTGGCGCAGCGCATTCCTGAGGTCTACTCCCGCCGTTTTCGAGCGCTTGCCCTGGCCGAGACCAAGGACGGCCTGCTGGTGGGCATGGCCGACCCCACCGACATTTTCATCTTTGATGAACTCACTCGCCTGTTGAAGGCCACACCCCGCGTGGCCATGGTGAGCGAGACCGATCTGCTGCGCACTCTGGATCAACTGTTCAGAAAGACCGAGGAAATCCAGGAACACGCTGAGGCTCTGGGAGAGGAGTTGGAGCAATCCGCCGCCTTCAGTCTGGACCAGATCGTCCAGTCGGAGATGGTGGTGGACGCCCCGGTAGTGAAGATTCTTCAATCGATCTTTGAGGATGCGGTGCAGATTGGGGCGTCGGACATTCACATCGAGCCGGACGAGAAGGTTCTGAGGATCCGTCAGCGGGTTGATGGGGTGCTGCATGAGCAGGTGGTGAAGGAGAAACGCATCGCCCCGGCCCTGGTCTCCAAATTAAAACTCATGGCGGGCTTGGAGATTGCCGAGAAACGTCTGCCCCAGGACGGGCGCTTCAATATGAGCGTCAAGGACCGCAACATCGACGTGCGTCTCTCCACCCTTCCCATCCAGGATGGCGAATCGGTGGTGATGCGGCTGTTGGATCAGGCAGGCGGCAACCTCAATCTGAACATGGTGGGCATGGAGGAGGGGCTGCGCACCCGCTTTGAATATCTGATCCACCGTCCCCACGGACTGGTGCTGGTGACCGGGCCCACCGGCAGCGGTAAAACCACCACCCTCTACGGGGCGTTGAACGCCCTCAATGATCCCGGCTGCAAAATCATCACTGTTGAGGATCCGGTGGAGTATCGGCTGCCACGGATCAACCAGGTGCAGATCCACAGCAAGATCGGGCTGACTTTCGCCACCGTGCTGCGCACAGTGTTGCGGCAGGACCCGGACGTGGTGCTGGTGGGTGAGATGCGCGATCAGGAGACCTCTGAGATTGCCATTCGGGCCGCCCTTACCGGACACATGGTGCTCTCCACTCTCCACACCAACGATGCGGTTTCCACCGCCATTCGCTTGGTGGACATGGGTGTAGAGAGCTTCGCAGTGGCCTCGGCTCTGCGCTGCATCCTCGCTCAACGCCTCATTCGGCGTATCTGTTCGGATTGCCGGGAGCCTCACGCGTTGGACGATCAGGAGCGCATCCTGGTGAGGGGCATGATCGGATCGGAGGCGGAGCGGATTCGCCTGTTCAAGGGGCGGGGATGCACCCAGTGCAACAATACCGGTTACCGGGGACGGATTGCGGTGGTGGAGATGTTGGAGGTCAAGGGGCCATTGGCGACCGCTCTGAGTCGCAACGACACCGCTGGTTTCATTGAGACCGCCAAACTTCAGAAGGGTTATGTGCCGCTCAATATGGCCGCCTTGCGCTTTGCCGCCAAGGGGATTACCTCGCTTGAGGAGGTTTTGCGTCTGACCACTGAAATGGAGGAGTTTGAAGAGGATCAGGATGAGCAGGCCCCGGCCCCGGCCCCGGAAACGGCGCCTCCTCCAGAGAACGCTGGGCCCAAAATGACCGCTTTCCCGCTCCTGAACTCCGCCCAATAAGCCTGTCGCCGTCCCAGAACTGATTCCCTATGCCGAACTACCGTTATACAGGTCGAAACGCCAGCGGGGCTCTTGAAAAGGGCAACCTGGTGGGGCCCAATGAAGAAGCCGTGGTCGAGCAATTGCTGGGTCGCAACATCCAACCCCTCCAGGTGGAGGAGGTCAAGGCGCCGGGTGGTCTGGGCGCGGAGGTCAAACTCGGTTTCGGAGACCCCTGGCCCAACGATGATGACGTCATCTTGTTTACCCGGCAGATGTACGCTCTGAGCAAGTCGGGAGTCTCACTGGTGCGCTCCTTTCAAGGGTTGGTGGAGAGCACTCACAACAAGCGCCTGACGGCCGCCATGACCCAGATGATCGAGGATCTGCAAGCCGGACGGGATCTCTCGGCGGCCATGGCGGAGCACCCGAAAATCTTTGGGCAACTCTATCTGCGCATCGTCCGCATGGGCGAAGAGACCGGGCGTATGGACGAGTCCTTTCAGCAGATGTTCAAGTACATGGAGATCGAAAAGGAGACCCGCAAACAGATCAAGAGCGCGCTTCGCTACCCCTCCTTCGTGATCATGGCCATCATTGGCGCCATGCTGGTGGTCAACCTCAAGGTGATTCCCGCCTTTGAGAAGGTCTTCGACCAGTTCAAATCCGATCTGCCGATTTTTACGAAGATCCTGTTGGGCACATCCAAGTTCACCCAGGACTATGCAATCTACATTTTTGTGGGCTTGGCGCTCACGGGGTTTGGGATCGTCAAGTTCATCAACTCCAAAAATGGGCGCATGTGGTTCGATCGATACAAGCTGACCATGCCTCTGGTGGGGACCATCATCAATCGCGCCACGCTCTCCCGATATTCCCGGGCCTTCGCAATGGGCTCCCGCTCGGGACTGCCGGTGCTGCAAATTCTCCAGGCCGTTTCGGAGGCGGTGGACAACGTTTACGTGGCTGGTAAAATAATGGAGATGCGCGATGGCATCGAGCGTGGGGAGGGGATGACCCAGGCGGCGTTCGCCAGCGGCATGTTTACACCCCTGGTCTTGCAGATGATGTCTGTGGGGGAAGAGACCGGGCAGATGGATGAGATGATGCAGGAGGTGGCCGAGTTCTACGAACGTGAAGTGGAATACGATGTCAAGAATCTGACCCAGGCCATCGAACCCATCCTCCTTTTGGTGGTGGGGGCCATGGTCCTGGTGTTGGCCCTGGGAATCTTCATGCCCATGTGGAATCTGGGGTCGGCTGCGATGCACAAGTAGTAATGTTCGGGGAGTCGGAACGGCCCACTCTCCGGGGGAACGGGGGAACGGGGATTGGTCCGATTTTTGGTTTTTGTGTTGGCGGTTGGATGTCTGGCGGGTGTGGTTCTGGGCGTATGGGTCTTGCTTTATCCCAGGTCCCTTCAAAACCTGACGCGAACTCTGAGTGAACTGCTCCACCCGCTGCGGCGGCCCATCCGCCCGGAGCGATTCATCTATCGGCGCCACCGATTGTTTGGATTGGTGGTGACGCTGGGCTCTCTCTATACGTTCTCCCATCTCCATGGCTATGTCGGCGAGAACCTGACCCTGAAGCCGGGATGGGGACCTGGAGGGGGGGGTGAGGTCTATCTCTGGGAGAGTCTTGCGGCCATTTTTACGTTGGCCAGCGTCTTTTCGCTGCTGGTGGGGCTCGCTATCTTTTCCCGTCCCAGCTCCCTGAAGGGATTTGAAGCCTGGGCCAATCGGCGTCTCTCCCAGCAGATGGTGCAGCAGACCGCTCAACGGGTCCGCGGTCTGTGGATGTGCTGGGTTCTGCAACATCCGAGATTGACAGGGATGCTGCTGACTGCCGGGGGTGGGTTCGCCTTGTGGCGACTCCTGTCGGAGTGGTGGCTGCTTCCGGGTGGGGGGCTTTGACGCTCTCTGGAAGCGGGTTTTTCTGTTATGTTCTGATATAATAAAGCATCTTTTTGTGATTGTCTGGTTACATTGAAATCTTATACTTCTGTGAGTTTTCTGGTGTAGTATTACGCGGGTGTGGCTGGCTGTGGCTGGCTGCGCCGAGTGGCAATCCTGCACGACCATAACGGGCCGCGGCCCAAGGTTTCCGAGGAGAATTTCCATGAAGAGTCGTTCTTTCCCCAACAGCGGCAGTCAGTCCGGTTTTACCCTGATCGAGTTGATCATGGTGATCGTGATCCTGGGTATCCTGGCCGCGGTGGCCATCCCCAAGTTCACCGACCTCTCCAGTGACGCGCGGGCGTCGGCGATCAGTGGTGTCGCTGGGGGCATCGCCTCGGCCAACGCCACCAACGTGGCGGTCTGCGCCATCGATTCCACCAACAGCAACTGCGTCACGGTGGGCGACTGCACCGACGGTTGGGACCTCCTGGAAGGGGGGACCATCTCCGGCTACACCATCTCTTCCACTGCCACCACCAGCGGCACCAGCGTCTCCTGCACCATCACCGACACAACGGACACCACTGTGACCGCCACCTTCAGCATCACCGGCGCGCCCTGATTTTTGTGGACTTCGGCCTGATGGCCTGAGCTGTTTGGAAGCCCCGCCGCTCCCCTCTCTTCGCAGAGACTTCGCCGGCGGGGTTTTTCATTTCCAGATGGCCTCTCAACTCCAGATGGCCTCTCCCCATACCTCCTGCGGTCCTGCCATCCTGCCGTTTTCCCGCTCTGGATTGCTGTGGCCGATCTCCTTGTGTTTGGTTTGAAATCCCTCTCACCTGACGCTTCAACTTTTGGGGGTGACCGGAGGAAAATTGCACACGGTGTAGAGGGAGGAGCCGGATTTCTGGTTGAGAAAGAAGGGCGGGTGGGCGCTGGGTTGGCGTGATGAAGGTAAAATCATGAGCAGTCGAGCAGAAGAGGGGGAATCTAATTTTTGAAAATGGCGCCCGACTCGCTGTAGTTGGTCATGGTGATGGTGTCGCTGTTGGCATCGGTCAGGGTCAAGGTTCCCACATTGTCGGGAACGCCCATGACGGTGAAGGAGATGTCGGACATGGTGGGAGATGTGGAGAGGGTGATGGTTCCCAGATCCACAACGTCGTCCTCAGGAGTTCCGCTGCTATCCTGAATCTGGTAGCTGGTTGGAGAGAGAAAAACCAGCTTGTAGTTGCCGCCGTTGCGCATGGCGAGCAACTGGGTCCTGCGGTAATTCACCAGCAGGACGTCGCTGGCGTTTGAGAGGGCGATGGTGGCGTTGGGGCTTTTGTAAAGCACCGAGACCGATAGAATGCCCACCATCACGATGACCATGACAAGCTCCACTGTAGTGAAGCCGGACATGGGTCGGGTTTTGGCGTCGTGCAGGAGTTTGGCGTTCATGGTTGTGCTCGTTTCCTCTAACGGTTTGGGAAATGTCCTGCCAGGGGGAGAGAGGCTTCAGCGGGGTTTGCGGGCGCGCTTTTTCGTCAAGGCAAGCGCCCGTCTCTGCATGGCGACTCCTGATCTCTCGTTTCCCGCCAAGATCTCCAGGGTCCCGAGTCGGTGCAGCGCGTCGGCGTCCCAGGGATCTTGTTTCAGTTCCAATCGCAACGCCTGGGCGGCCAACTCCCTCCGCCCCATCCTCTCATAACAGATGCCCATTTCCAAATGAATGTTGTTGCGTTTGGGGTGGTGGATCAGCACCTCCTGGAAGATCGGGATGGCCCGGTCACACTCTCCTTGGCCCGCAAGCCACCGTGCCCATCGGGTCAGATTTTCAGGGCCCGGCAGACGTTTGGCCATGGATTCAAGGTCCCTCATCCGAGTCTCTCTTATCTGGATGGGGAGTTGTTTGATATCTCCGGTCAGCGCCTTCCTGGCTTTGCTAACCAGAGTACTGCTGGCGCCCAGTTGATTTTTCAATACCAGCATCGTGCGCAGAGGATTGGCATCCAAACCCCCGCCAATGCTCTGGCGAAGCGCGGTTGGATCAAATTGGTCAATCAGCCAGCGGTTGAAAGCGTCGAAACCCCGACGACTGGATCCGGACATTGCGAATGAAAGCGTTGGTTTGTCCAACGTGTTGATTGGGATCTGTTTATTGCGTACGTAGCGACCTGGATCGGTGTTGATGATCAGGTGGGGCAACCACTCGGGCTGCAAACCCTCTTGTTCGAGATAAAAACGCAGCAGGGCGGGATGATTGCCCGGACGCTGAGCGCCGTGGATCTGGAGCGGGGCGAGGGAGGCAAACAGTAGGAAATAGCGGGTATTGAGCGCCGCCAGCCAGATGTGATCAAAGCTCTCTTGCAGAGTTTTCAGAATAATACGCGCGCCCTTTTCCCGCACTCGGGAGTCCATCCAGGTCATGTAAACGCCGTCTGGGGTCAGGCACTGTCGAATATCCTGGAGGAAATCGTGGGTGTAGAGCTTGTCGGAACTGAAATAGAGGGGGGTGGTGACTGTGTTGACCACCAGATCATAGGGTTGTGGACAACTGCGAACGAAGGTGAGACCGTCAGCTTGATGAATGGTGACGTCTTGTTCGGCGGGCAGGTTGAGGTTATAGCCGCTCATGAGTTGCTGGAGCCCGATGATGACCGGGTTGATCTCCACCACGTCAGTGTGGGCGAAAAGTTTACCCACTGCGCTGGCGCTCTTTCCAGTCCCCAGCCCTAAAACCAGTGCGCGCTCTGCTCGGGGAGCCAGCATGGCGCTCAGAGTCCCCACGCTCACCTCGCTATGGTTTCCCAGTGAAATACTCTTGTAGCCGTTAAAAAAGAGCCAAGCCCGACCGGAAAATCGGCTGAGGGAAACCACGTCACGGGAACTTTTGAAAATCTGTTGTCCCACTAGATTCCTGCGAGTTTTTTTCAGGGTTCGCGGGGAGTGAAATGCGGTGTATCCCAGGTAGAGGTCCTTCTCCCGCCAACCATATTCCACCTGCCCCCATAACAGGGCGGTTGAGGCCAGGGCCACTGTGACAGTCAGAGGGGTGAGAGCTGTGGCCAACAGCCAAGCGGCGGCCGGCAGGGAGCCAGCCAGAAACAGGAGTTGGCCATACTCCATGCGGCTGTGAAGGACCAAGGCGGTCAAAGCGAATCCAGCGGCGTTGGCTGTGGCGGAGAGAAACAGCAGATGACCCGACTCCCGGGCCACATTGTCCTGACGTTTCATCATGGCCGGAATCAGGCCGCCGAAGGCAGTGGCCGCCGGCCCCATCATCGCCGCCAGGATAACCAGTTTCCAGAGGGAAACGCTGCTGCCGTCGTTCAGGCCAGCAAAGGCGTCATAATGGCGGGCGTAGAGGGTCGCCAACCAATCCCATCCCCCCAGGATCCAGAGGCATCCCCCCACCGCGGCGAGCAGAAAGCGTTCCAGAGTGGCGCCCGGCGCTCGGGCCAGGGCGGAACCCAGGGCGATGCCGCCCAAGACAATTGCCAGAACCAGGGCGAAGGTCTCCCGGAAGGGGCCCATGAGGAATTCGGCAACGCGCGCCATGGTCAGTTGAAATACTGCTGAGGCGATGCTGCCCAATATCAGAGCCAGTTGAGCTCCGACGGCAAATGAGGCTGAGAGTCCCTTGGGAGGGGGCTTTTTGCTGACCTGTCGTAACCCCAGGAAGAGAATCGCCCCCAGAAGCAGGTTGATGGTGGCGATGACCAACAGGGAGCCCTGGATGCCCACAATGCGCAGCAGACCAAACTCCACCACAAGAACTGTCAGTGCGGCCCCGAGATTGTAGAGGGCGTAAATGGCAGCAAAGCGGCCCTTGTGAGCCAATTGCGCATCGTACCCGGCAAACAGCGGCATGCTGCAACCGATCAGCAGGGCAGGCCCAAGCAGTAGAATCGCTCCCAAAGCGATGGCCGCCCACTGCTCCCCTCCCAGCCAGCCCAATGCTGCGGTCATCACGCTGGTCAGGGATACGTTAGCCAGGCCAATGGCCGCCCCGCTCAGACCGATGCCAATCTCGATCAGCCATAAGCGTCGCCAGAGGCCATGGGCCAATCGGGCTCCCAAGCCAATGCCCAACATGAACGAGAGCAGGATGGCGCTGGTGACGGCGAAACCGTCGCCCAGCAAGTTGTGCAGCGCCCGGCCCAGCAATACTTCGTAGGCAATGCCGCACATCCCGGAGACAAAGGCCAGCAGGGGAAACGCGCGTTCGGGAAGGGGAAGTCGATTCATCGGAAGTGCTTGGTTGCTCCTCTAATTCTTGTAAACGAAAAAAACCGGCCATCAATCCCGGGTCCTGAATACCGCAATGCGTCTTGTTGAAAAATAGCGGGTCAGTTCAGAATCGACCTTTTGGACCACACCAAGAAAAAAGCCCCCCCCACACGAAATGGTGGAGGGGGCCGAACCAGGATCAGACTGGAAACGATTTAGTTGGTCGGGTCGAGATACTCTTCTTCCCAGTTGGTTTTTGTGGTGTTGGGGCTGGCCACGTCGCAAAGGTCTGCGCTGAACGTCTTGTAGATCTTGCGAATCGACAGGGTATTCCCGGCGGCGTTTGTCATCTGCCCCCGCGCTCCGAAAATAATTCCATGGCTCCATACCTCAATCGGATCGAGGTCGCTGTCGCCCTGGAAGGTCATTTGGCACTGGATCGAAGGGGTGCTATCGCCACTGCATGCGCCAATCGTATCCCCATGGGCCTGGTGGGAAGCCAGCCGGGAGGCGGTTACCTCCATGGTCTGTGCTTCAGCAGTCCCTGGCTTATGGCAGATGGTGGTCTTGCTTTCGGACGGATTGTAATCCACCAGGATTTGGGTTCCAGAATCAGTGGTCACGCTCTTGCAATTGCCGCTGCTGCTTCCTTCATCATCAGCGTCGTCATCGTCCTTACCGCCGTCCTTGTCCTCATCGCCGTCCTTATCGCTGTCCTCATCGCCGTCCTTATCGCTGTCCTCATCGCCGTCCTTATCGCTGCCACCGCCGTCATCTTCCGGGCAGGCCCCCATGGTGTCACCATGTCCCAGGTGGCCGCCCAGCGCAGACTGGGGCACGGTCTTGGTCTGCTCTGCCGGTGTCCCGGGCTTATGGCAAATGGTTACATCCGGGTCGTCATCCTCGTCCTTCCCATCATCCTCGTCCTTCCCATCATCCTCGTCCTTCCCATCATCCTCGTCCTTCCCATCATCCTCGTCCTTCCCATCATC
>JADFWT010000092.1 GCA_015233785.1 Magnetococcales bacterium | reverse complement strand
GGTGCCAGTGGATATCGTAATCCATGGCGCAGATACGATCTACCACCTCAGGAATACGATCCTCCCGGCAGTTGGAGTTGTAGAGAATCGGACGGATGGCCTCCAGGGTTTCTCTGGCCCCTTCGAGAATCTGCTCCTCCATGTTGGAGGCGCTGATCTTGATAAAGCGGCAGTAGCGTAGTCCCAGATCATCAATGCCGATCACCTGCACGCTTTCGCCGTAACCGTAGGTACCCAGCTCCAAACCGGCAAAGTCGTTTTCGTAGCGGTAGTCGATGGGAGGCACATTGAGGGAGCCCGGCTCTTTGCCCACGGCGAATTGAAAGGCGTGGGTATTGGTGTGGCTGTTCATGGCCAGATTGCCGCAGAGGGTCTGATAGACCACCCGTTGGGGTTCAAAGGCAAACACCAATCCATCGTCTCCCACCGTATTGGCGAAGAATAGAGTGTGTGCACCAATATTGGCGCCCACATCCAGCACCGTATCACCGGGCCGAATAATCTTTTCAAACAGCGCCACCTCTTGTTCGGCATACTCGCCGTAGATATTCAGTGACCGGCCGACAAATAGGTCATGAATATTGAAGAGCATAGCCCCGTGGCGACATCTCTTCACCCGATTAAAGCGGCGGGAGGGAGGCGTCTCATCCTTGTTAACGCGGGTCGGTTTTTGGCACTGATCGTTCACGGCGCGGTTGCCTGTGTGCTCTCTAGTCGCTCTTTCCCGGCCCAAAGCGCTGGTAGAGCGCAGGCAGGGACTCAAAATCATCTCGGGTAATGCGGTGCAGAGGAATTTGCCAGCCGAATGCTGTCTCCAAAAAGGTGATCAGCGCCACCATGCCCAACGAATCCAATGCGCCACTGGAGACCAGATGTTCCAAGTCCGGCTCCCCCTCGGTAAGCAGAATATTCTTCAGGCCACGCATCGCATCGGCAGGAAAATTCTCTGGATGGCCATCCCAAGCGGTAGTTTGACTGCCCTGGGTGGCTTCTGGTTCCAGATTTATGTAGCCGAATGGACGTTCCAGCCATTCGATATAGCGCGGCCGATATAGCTCCGGCTTCAAGTGCGCAAGGTCGGCCAGTGCTTCCAGAGGAAGCTTCCCATCCGGCCCTAAAAGCGGCGTACAGGCATCGATAAAGTAGACCGTTAACTGCTCGCAAAGCTGCTGCATGCCTTGGTAGAACATCGTTTGCCAGCGGTAGCGATCTTCAGGAGTACCGGTGATCGGCCAGGTTTTATCGCCGTTGTCGATGTTCTCTGGATGGGTGGGAGGGCCAGTCATATAGGCCAGCCTTCCGGGCCACATCTGACGCAACGTTACCAGGAAACGGCCATAGGACTCCAGAGTTTTCATAATGCGATCAGCAGGGTCGGGATCGACGGCAAAGATTGTGCGGCACTCCGGCTCACCCGCTTCAAGAATCAGAATGTCTCGTGGCCGCAGGGTAGGAATGATCTGTTCAAAGTGTTTGAGGGCGTGTTGCCAGTTCTCCGACCAGATTACTCCGGCCCAGTATCCCCGGATATGGTGGAAGGTGTTGCGATGGCTGTGAGGATCCTGCCAGAAGATGCGCGTATGGCTGTCGCCGATGATATGTACCATCTGATTACGGGCTTTGTGATAGGTTTCCAGATTGGCGCGACGGTTCACTTTGCCGCTGGATGTTTTGCGAATCCATCCTCTAGGCACGCAGATCACCCGGCACTGAATATCAAAGCGCAGGCTAAGAGCAAGACGAATCTCCCGGCAGAGACTCTCCCTCTGCTCTGGTAAGAGGGGGTTCTCCGGCTCAAAAAAGAGACGGATATTTTCAGAGCCGCTTTTTGGGTCTACATCGCCACAGGCGGCGGTGCGACCACTATGAACCGCCGGGTGTTGGTTGACGCTCTGCTCCAGATCCTGGGGATAGATGTTTTTGCCGTTGTGAATGATCAGATCTTTGATGCGTCCCGAAACATACAGTTCGCCCTCATAAAAAAAGCCCAGATCGCCGCTGGGAAACCAGCCGTCATCCCGAAGGGGGTCGGCGTTGTGGTAGTGAGGAATAACGCTGGGGCCGCGTAGAAAAATCTCCCCTACCGTTGTGCCGGGGCGGGTTTCAATGCGTGCTTCCAGGTTCTCCAGCAGTGGTCCACAG
This sequence comes from Magnetococcales bacterium, assembly GCA_015233785.1. Taxonomy (GTDB): domain Bacteria; phylum Pseudomonadota; class Magnetococcia; order Magnetococcales; family JADFWT01; genus JADFWT01. The sequence goes on along the minus strand of JADFWT010000092.1, from coordinate 7,303 downwards.
GAGAAGATGCACATCGGTGGTGGGGTGTTGGTATTTGGTGTGTTGGATGTGGGTGCCGCCGTTGAATCGCTGTCGTCGAGCTGTCGCTTTGGGCCCTGTGGTTGGACCTGGCGGCGCTGTATGGCAAATGGATCCAGCTCCAGCCACGAGGGGGGCTGACCCAGTGCTGTTTGGGTAACGGCAAAGACGTTCTCGGCCATGGCGTAACTGATGGCCAACTGCTGGGGTTTCAGTCGGTGATGGCGCATGAAATCCCGTTGTGCCTCCAGAGTCACTGGCTCTGCGCAGTTGATAAAGGCGCGTATGGAGCTGAGATCGTATTTCGCTGGGGCACGGCAGAGAAAGGCAAAGGCGAAGTTGGGCATCCAGCAGAGTGTTAAGCGTTGCTGTGAAATGGTCTCAAGGAGGATCCCAGGCCGGTCGGCCCACTGGAACGGATCCAGATAGGTCACATGAGTTCCGCTAAGCAGCGGCAGCAGATAGGTGGCGATTAGACCCATGTCGTGATAGAGGGGCAGCCAACTGGCTATACGGTCCTTGGATGGATCAAGTTTAAGACTGGCGCTGTAGGCGGTGAGCTGTGCCTCTAGCTGACGCGACGTAATGGCTACCGCTTTCTGAAGGCCCGTGGTGCCGGAGCTGCACTGGATGAAGAGCGGGGCGTCAGGATCTGGTGGGACATACGGGGCGTCATATGGGGTGGCCTGAATGGCATCTTCGGGGGTGAACAGGTGTGGCGTCAATCTTCGGTCTTGGGTCTCTCCAATGAAGATTTTGTTATTAAAGTGGTGTTGGTAGTTGGAGAGTTTCTCCGTATACGCTTCTGGGCTGATTTTGCGGCTGGGGTAGGAGATGAAGGTAGGAAGCCGTCCGGCCAGTATTACGCCAAACCAAGCTGCCAGCATCTCATGGGTCATACGCCCGAAGATGGGGATAATGGCATCATCGGAGGTGGAGATAAGACCTGCCCATCGCTGGCAGGCTACCAGAAAAGCGCCGCTGCCAATCGTATCGATTTCGTTGTCCGCCTGGACAATGTGGCATAGCGGGGCGTTGGGGTTCTGCTTCAGCCTGGAGAAAAACTGATTCGTCATGGAAAAGTGCATGCGTTCTTTCATTCAGCGTGATTCGTCGCTTACCCCATTGTTCCTTACTGGCCGTTTTGGGTCCAGGGGAATCAACCGGTTGCCCCAATACAACAAAACCCCCGACTAGCGGGGGTCTTGTCTGGAGATCCATCTCCGGGATTCATCCATTCAGTGATGCTGTTGGGCTGTTTCCAGGTCAGTGAAGCTTGGCCCAGACACGGCGCTTGACAGCAAAGAGCATAACTGTCAGCAAGATCAAGTAGAGAATGACCTTGATACCCAGTGACTTGCGTGCTTCCAGTGACGGCTCAGCGGCCCAGGCCAAAAAGGTAACCACATCGTTGGAGTGCTGTTCCAGCGTTGTCTTGGTGCCGTCGGCATACTCCACGGCATCAGCGGTCAGAGGTTGCGGCATGGCGAAGAAGTTGCCGGGGAAGTAACGGTTGAAGTTATCTCCGGCACCGATACGCCGTACCACCTCACGCACATAGTCGGGGTTGTGGGCATCCAGATGCAGCTTGGCGGCGATCTGCTTGATCTCTTCGTCGCTGAGTGCATCGTCCGACGTGGCATTATCGATCATCTCGGTTTCGGCTTCAGTGAGATAGCCGGTGAGAATGCCGTAAGTATAGTTTTCGTACCCTTTGCGCGCTTTGGTCATCAGCGAAAGATCCGGCGGAACAACGCCGAAGCTCTCTTTGGCATCCGCATCACTCATGGCCGAGAGCATCCTGTCTTTCTTGTTCTTGCCCTGGGCCTCTGCGAACGCTTTCACTTCAGCCTCTGTAAGGCCGATGGAGCGCAGATGGTCATACTTGATGTACTTAATGGCGTGACAGCCAAGGCACACCTCATTGGCCACCTGTGCGCCGCGCTTCAGTGCCGCTGGATCGAAGCGCCCAAAGACCCCCTTAAAGGTCCAATCCGCTTTCGGGAGAGGAGCTCCGCCGGATGACGCCATACCGACCTGTGGGGCCAGGAGAAGCAGCATCGCGGCAATCGTTGCGATTTTTCTGAAATCCATGATGTCCATCTCCCGTTAAATGCTTTTCGGCACCTCGTTCGGCTTCTCGATGCCGAACGCGGTGATTGCCCAGAGCAGTACGAAGTAGCCGAAGTAGATGAAGGTCGCCGTCCGGCCAATGGTGATCATGGGCAGAGCCCCATCCAGTACCGTGGCGTCTGCCGGATTATAGCCGACCCAGCCAAGGATGAGGGTGTCGATGAAGAAGATCCAGAACAGCCGACGACTGAGCGGACGGTAGCGGAATGAGCGCACCGGCGAACGGTCGAGGAACGGCAACAGGAACCAGATTGCGATGGATCCGCCCATGGCCAATACACCCGCCAATTTACTGAATGAGCCCAGAAAATCGATGGAGCGAAGAATAGCGTAGAAGGGCAGGAAGTACCACTCAGGCACAATGTGCGCTGGGGTCTGCATCGGATTAGCCGGAATGTAGTTATCCGGCTCCAGAAAGAAGTTCGGCGCGTAGAAGACAAAGCTGAGATAGACGATCAGCAGCACACCGACGCCGTAAACGTCTTTGATGGTGTAGTAGGGGTGGAAGGGGATGGTGTCCTTATGGGGGACATCAATACCCACCGGGTTGTTCGAATGAACCGCATGTAGCGCCCAGAGGTGAACAAATACCGCACCGAAGAGCACAAAAGGCAGCAGGAAGTGCAGCACAAAGAAGCGATTCAGTGTCGGGTCACCCACCGCGAAGCCGCCCCAGATCCAGGTTACCAGATCCGGTCCCACCAAGGGGATGGCGCTCATCAGGTTGGTGATCACCGCAGCGCCCCAGTAGGACATCTGGCCCCAAGGGAGCACATAGCCCATGAAGGCGGTGCCCATCATCAAGAAGAAGATGACGATACCGAGCCACCAGAGAATCTCACGCGGAGCCCGATAGGAGCCGTAATACATGCCGCGCAGAATGTGGATATAGATGACAATAAAGAAGAACGTCGCGCCGTTGGCGTGCAGATATCGCAGCAGCCAGCCGTAATTAACATCACGCATGATGTGCTCTACGGAGTCGAAGGCCAATGCGGCATCCGGCTTGTAATGCATGGCCAGAAACAGACCGGTGAGGATCATGATGATCAGCACCGTCAGGGCCAGCGAACCGAAGTTCCACCAGTAGTTGAGGTTTTTAGGGGTGGGGTATTCGGTGGCCTGGCTTTTGATCAGGTCGGACACCGGAATGCGTTCGTCCACCCACTCCATAAGGGATTTGCTCATGAGGATCTCTCCTGGATGTCCACGAATGGGGATTAGGCCGCGGCTTTGCCGATGACCAGCGTGGAATCGCCCTTGAATTCATAATGGGGCACCTCAAGATTATTGGGTGCCGGGCCCTTGCGGATTCTGCCGGATGTGTCGTAATGGGATCCGTGACACGGGCAGAGAAAGCCACCGAATTCGCCGGTGCCGACCCCCTGTGGTACGCAGCCCAGATGAGTGCAGATGGCAAGGAGCACCAACCACTCAGGCTTTTGAACGCGGTCATTGTCTTTGGCGGGGTCGGGTAGATCCGCACCATCAGATTCCTGGGCCTGCTTGATCTGCTCTGCCGAGCGGTGCAGCACGAACACCGGTTTGCCCTGCCAGGGCACGGTGATCATCTGACCCTCCGCAATGGAGCTGACATCCACCTCGGTAGTCGCCTGGGCCAATACATCGGCCGAAGGATTCCAAGATTGGATAAAGGGCCATGCCGCTCCAGCCACACCGACGGCGCCAACAGCACCGGTGGCCAGCATCAAGAAATCCCGGCGATTTTCAACTTGTTCCATAGCCATGAACTCTCTTGACCTCCCCTGTAGAGGTGTTAAGAAACGTAGGCGTCTTGGATAAAACGCTTGAACCCCCCGGACCACCTAAGCGCCAGGTTGCGCGGAGGTGTAAACTGAGTGTCGAAGGGCAATGAATCAGAACACGTTATAGTTCTACGGAACGCCCTGCTGGTCAACCTATTAAATTATAAAATGGGCCGATATTAACCCTGAACGGGAGCCGGATATGTCCAGTTTTCACCCAGTAAATCCTCTGCATGTTATTCTTTATCAGCCTGAAATTCCTCCGAATACAGGCAGTGTGATGCGGCTTTGCGCAGCTTCCGGCACCACGCTTCATTTGATTGGTCCTTTAGGTTTTCGGTTGGATGGTGCCGGTGTGCGAAGGGCCCAGATGGATTACCGATTGGTGAAGAGTATTCAGCGGCATGTGGACTGGCAGGGGTTTCAGAACCATTGGCAGACCCAGGAAGGGCGGCTGTTCGGTCTCAGTACCCATGGTGAAAAATCGTACCATCAAGCCCGCTTTCAGCCGGGAGACGGGTTGCTGTTCGGTTCCGAAGGGAGTGGGCTGCCGGAGAGGGTGCGAGAGGCGCTAGGAGAGCGGTTGGTGCGGATTCCCATGGCCTCGGAAAACCGCAGCCTCAATCTGGCCGTTAGCGTTGGAATAACGCTTTACGAAGCCCAGAGGCAGTGCGGTTTTCCGGGATTGGCGTAGGGTCGTTACTTCTTCTGAGAGGCGAGCTCTAATTGGATTAATTCATCCAGCGAGACGGCCCCTACCATCATCATGCCGTTGACAAAGAAGGTTGGGGTGCCGCTGACGCCCAGAGCACGTCCCTCTTCGATGTCATCAAAGACGGTTCGGCCATGCTTCTCGCTGCTCAGGCACTTGTTGTAGGTCGCCATGTTGAGCTTCAGGGATTTGGCAATCTTGGTGAGTCCCTTATCGCTCATGTCGGCCCCATCGACAAACAGGGCGTCGTGATAAGCCCAGAATTTTCCCTGATCTCCTGCACAGAGAGACGCCTCGCTGGCCTTGGGAGCCAGCTTGTGATTCGGTAGTGGAAAGTGCTTGAAGACAAACCGAAGCTTTCCAGGATAACGTTTCTCCAGTTCTTTAAGCATCCCTTGGGCGCGACGGCAGTAGGGGCACTGGAAGTCAGAGAACTCAACAATGGTGATGGGGGCTTTTTTTGGGCCTTTGGCCAGCGGAGAGTCTTTAATTTTCAGACGTGGACGCTTGGGCGGCTTGATGAAGGTCGTTACGTCGTACTTCTTGGCCAGAGAGACCAGAAAGCGTGCCTGAGACTCTTCCAGCGCCATGGCCGTTATATAGTCGCGGATCTGCTCGCGCATCTTCGGCGTCACTTCGGGCATGCGATCTTTGCGGGCTTTGATAAAAGCATCCACCTCGCGGTCGCCAATATTGGGCATCGATGCCATCAGCATCTTCTCCATCATGGCTTCGGGTTTAATCCCCTTGGACCTGGCCTCTTCCTTGATAAGTCGCTCGGAGATCAGCTCCTGAATCCGCTCAAAGCGGAGCTTGAACATCTTCTCTTTCAGTTTAAAGAGTGGTCCCTGAAGGCCGGCATCCACTTCGGCCAGCGTCAGTTTCCAATCTCCCTGGCGGGCGACGACCACGTCATCCGCCGCCTGGACCGAAAAGGGCGTAATATGGGTCAGCGCCAGCAGCGCGACAAGAACAGCGACGGTGCGTAACATGAGAAAATCCCTATGTGTGTTCTATGTTAAAGAGTCAATTACTTTTGATCATACAGCTCAAAGGCACGTTTTCGAAAGGTGGCCACCATTTTTTTCGAAGCGGTTCCGAATACGCTGCCGAGGGCAAGGTCCATAAGCTTGTTTTTAAATTGGAAGTCAATGGAAAAATCGATCTTGGAGCCCCCTTGTTCCAGGTCGATAAAGCGCCACTGGCTGCTAAGGCGGCGAAACGGCCCGGATTTGAGGGAGATATCCACCTGCTTGCCGGGAATAACCTTGTCCAAGGTACGAAATGTTTCGCGCATGCCTTTAAAGGTGAAGGTGATCTCGGCGATGAACTGTTCATCGGTCTCCTCCAGTTTGCGGGCGGCAGCACACCAGGGGATAAACGTGGCATAGGCGTCCATGTCCACCACCAGATCATACATCTGTTGTGCGGTGAAGGGGACGGTTTCGCTGGTTACGGTTTTCATAAATGACGACCCTAATGATAGATGCAGGCACGAAGGTGCAGCTAAGCGTTGTTGGTTCCGTAGAGTTGACGAGCGCGTTTTTCAAAGGCTCCCACCATCTGCCTTGACGATTGACTGAAGACCGGTCCCATGGTCATATCCATCAAGCGATTCTTGAACTGAAAGTCGATGGAGAACACCACCTGACACGCTTCGGGGCCGCGATCTACAAACTTCCATTGGCTGGTGAGGCGACGAAACGGACCCGATTTGAGATTGATGTCAATCTGCTTTCCGGGGATGATTTTATCCAAGGTTTGGAATGATTGACGGATACCTTTGAAGGCCACCGTCAATTCGGCCATAAACTGGGTCTCCTGAATATCGAACTTACGGGTTTCGGTACACCATGGAATAAATTGGGGATAGGATTCCACGTCGGCGACAAGGTCGTACATCTGCTGGGAGGAGAAGGGGAGATCCTTCCTCAAATTGATCCTCGGCATGCATAGACTCCAGGAGTTGCATGGCCCCGGACAGGGCCAGGGGTGATGTTGTCATGATACGCACAATTACCTATTCTATGCGTCGCTGCTTTCTGAAACAACGGATCCCTTGAGAGGTTGATTCATGGCTGCATCGATTAAGCCGATTGCCGACGTACCTAAGCCCCCAAAATCAGACGCTCTACGGGCCAATCTGTTGGAGACCACTGTGGATAAGGTGGATATCCCAGCGGATCACCAACTACTGCTCACCGTGGTGGAGCGGTATGCTGGTATACGCAAAGGATTGATTAATCTTCTTTTAGAGATGAATCATCCCTATCGAAACTGGCCTCTTATTTTGGGGGATTTGCGTCATTTTGTGCTGAACCGCTCCAATATGGCACTCTTTATCAACCACCCCCAGGGACCCGCCTGTATTCGGCTGTTTGGGCGCATGTTTTTGCGTGCTGTCTCCGAATCCCAGGATGATAGTGGCCGTCATGAGGCGCTGGAGGGGTTGAGTGATTTTCTGAAGGCGACGGCAGATAAATTAAAGCCGGAGCAGCTTCCAGCTTTCGGCAGTGCCTTCAGTGATCTGTTTCATACCATCTCGGACTTTCCGCAGGAGCGGTTGTTGCTGCTCTCCCAGTGTCACCAGCCAGTAAAAAGCACCGTATTGATTCTGCTGCGAAAAGCTCGGACCATGGGAGAGGATCAGCCCTTTCCTGTGGAGCCCGATGCC
>JADFWT010000091.1 GCA_015233785.1 Magnetococcales bacterium | reverse complement strand
GACCCGGAGCGCTGCCTTGCGATGGGTCAACGGGGTCGGGGCATTTTGGCTCAAAATGTTGGCGCGCTGGAACGCACCCGACAAGCTATTCTTGACCAACTGGCCCATAAAGGGATTCATGTGTCATGAGTCTCTCCTCACGATGGATACCGATTCTGACCGGTGAGCGGCAGGCGCAGGGGCTTGAAAGACTCGCCATGGCGGGTCTGTTTGGCGTGGGGCGGCTCTATGGTGCCGTACAGTGGTTGCGCCGTCAGCTCTTTGCGTATGGCGTGCTGGCCAGTGAGCGCTTTGAGTGTCCGGTGATCAGCGTCGGCAATCTCTCCAGTGGCGGTACCGGCAAGACCCCCATGACTCTTTGGCTGGCAGAGCATCTTCTGACCCATGGCATACGTCCGGTGATTGTAAGTCGAGGCTATGGGCAGGGTTCCAAAGAGCCGGTAACGGTAGTCTCTGACGCAGAGCGTGTGCTGCTGCACCCTCCCCTGGCCGGTGACGAACCGTCTCTTCTGGCTCAGCGACTGCCGGGGGTGCCTGTGATAACCGGGCCGGATCGTCGCCGCTGTATCTACGAAGCCCTATCGCGTTTTACGGTGGATCTGGTGCTGCTGGATGATGGCTTTCAACACCTCAAGGTGCAGCGCGATCTGGATATTGTGTTGATGGATGCACGCCGCCCATTGGGAAATGGTGAGGTGCTGCCGCGAGGGATCCTACGGGAGTTTCCTTCGACGTTACGTCAGGCCGATCTATTGATTCTGACGCGCGCAGATGCTGAGACCGATGAAGTGCAGGCCCGAATCGCTCTGGGGGATGCTGTGGCAGAGCTTCCCATTCTGCTGGCACAACATGCACCGCTCTCATTCGTCGCTTGTAAGGATGGTAGGGAATGTGCCCTGGATGAGATTCCACAACCAGCGGCAGCCTTCTGCGGCATTGCCCAACCGCACGCCTTTCAACAGAGTCTTGAACATCTTGGTTGCCGGTTGGTGTCGTTCACGCCATTTGGTGATCATCACCCATTTTGCAGGGAAGATCTGGAGCAGATGGCAGATCAGGTACGTCATCAGGGGGGGCGCTCTTTGCTTTGCACCGAAAAAGAGGCGGTCAAACTACGTGGATGGGAACTAGAGCTGCCCATTTACTATCTGAAGATGCAGATCTGTTTTTTAGGCGACTTGTCACCGCTTGTCCAGAGAGTGGATACTCTTGTAAACGGTTGAGAAATTCGGCTTTGGATGAGGAATGATTCTTTATTGAAAAATGGTTACAGGTCCATAACTAGAAATTGAATTAATGACGGAATCCCCTTTATTGTTTGATTGTTATTGTTTATTATCAGTAGGTTTTAAGGCGTACCTATGAATTTGCGGGTCAGAAAGGCCCTACTATCTTGAATAACCTGATAATTCATAGATTATTCAGTGGCCACCATGGAGGCTGAAGCCAGCGGCCTCTGGGACCGATTCAAGCGCTTGGTCGGGGGGAGTTCCCGAAGCGTTGAATTTGTGGATCTCGCCCGTGGTGAGATGTTTATCCTCAATCGTCAGATTCAGGTTCCGTTCAACGGCGTTCCCATCGAATTGACCATGGGTAAACCGGGCAAAAAGTTGCTGATCTATCCCGATCCGTCCCTGGATACCGGTTTAAACACCTCCACCAACCGGCTGATCATCATTGATCCCAACCAATTTTTTTACCGCATTAGCGGCTTTCTGACCCTGAATCCCAATGAGAGCATCCTTTTGGGGGCTGGCCAGAAGGCTCAGCAAAGTATGTTTCAATATCCTGGGGAGGTGTCGGCGCGCCACCTCAGTATCAGCTATTCAGGCGGCGTATTAACGTTTCGTGATTTTCATACTGGGTGTGGTACCACCATTCGCCTGCTTCGTGAACATGATGAAATCAACCGTCTGCTCAATTTTCGCCTCGATAGCCTCTACCGAATCCGGGAGATTTTCGGTGGCCCCATCAAGCTCTTCCCCAGGGTGGAGGCCCTGACGCTGCTTGAAGAGGTTAACGCCATTCTGGCTCATGAAAAGTACCGGCGGCTCAATGATCAGGGAAAGCCGGGTGGCTTGATGGTTCTGCCCGACTATTTGACGCCGATTTTTATCGGAGATCTCCACACCAAGATTGATAACCTGCTAAAAGTACTTAGTGAAAATTCCTTTCTGGAAGCGTTGGAGGAGGATAAAGCCTGTTTGGTGATCATGGGGGATGCTGTGCATTCCGAGGTGGATGGGCAACTGGAGGAGATGGGCTCTTCTCTGCTGATAATGGACTTCATTTTCCAGCTTAAGGTCCGTTTTCCGCACAATGTATTCTATTTGAGAGGCAACCATGACAGCTTCTCACCGGAGATCCATAAATCCGGTGTCTCCCAGGGTATGTTATGGGAGAAGACCGTTCGCTTTAAGCGTGGTGCGGAATATAAGGAGCAGATGGATCTATTTTATCAGCAGCTCCCGGTGGTGGTGATGGGGCAGGATTTTATCGCCTGTCATGCAGCGCCTCCCATGCAGCGGGTCAAGAAAGATGACTTGGTGAATCTGTATGAGCACCCTCGGTTGCTTAAAGAGCTGACTTGGTATCGGATCAAACGCAACAACAGCCATGTGGGGTATGCGGCCAAGCATGTGCGTCAATTTCGGCAGTCGCTCTCTATAAGTTCCAAGGCTATTTTGATTGTTGCCCACAATCCTCTCTCAAGAGAGACGGACACCCACTCTTACTGGCTGCATGCTGAAGATATTCCCAATCATCATATTCTTTTCAGTGGATTGTGTAGCCGTGTAGCGGTCATGACCCGCATTCACGGCAAGATCAGGCCGCTGGAGTTTCCCATGGAGCCGTTGGTTGAATTTATCAACAAGCTTCCAGAGCGGGCGCGGTGATCTCTCTTTTTTGCAGGTGTTGAGAAATCCCCACAAAAAATCCCGGAAGGCACCTAATATATCAGGTGTTTTCCGGGATTTAGTTGCGCTGTAACTTCCGTTTATTACGCTTAAGAGGCCGCATCCTGGTCAAGGGTACGGGCTTCATCGATCAGCATAACGGGGATATCGTCGCGAATCGGAAAAGCCAGCTTATCTTGTTCACATGAGAGCTCATCCGTCTCCCTGTCAAAGGTCAGCGTACCTTTGCACGCCGGGCAAACAAGAATCTCCAGCAGTTCAGGATCAATCATGCTGTTATCGCCTTATGGAGTTATATGTTTACGAGTAAACGTTAAGAGTGCGCGAAGCCGGTGTGTTCCAGAAAAACGCGGGCGGCGGCTATTTCGCCATCAGTATGAAAGGCATAGCAGGCCGCACCCAATTGGAACATTAACAGTAGCTCCTTAGGGGAACATGCTAACCCGGATTCTATGGGCCATGCCAGCGTTTGCATGAGATTCTTAAGATTTTTCTTTAACGGGTAGAGACGGTGAGCATAGGGGGATCCGCATAGGCCGCAGACAGCGTGCAAACGGCGTATGGAGAAGTAATCAAGATGGTAGGTGGTTCCACAGCCGATACAGCTATCAAGGTTCCAGCCATATCCCAGCAGATGCACCAAGCGCCCCAAATAGACGGCGAGAGTGGCCATGGGCTCTTCGCCCGCCTCCAGGCCATCGAGGGTTTGGCTGGCAAGATCAAACAGAACAGGCTGTGGATCACGAGGCCAGAGGGCGCGATAGAGAGTCTCCAGAACCACTTGGCCACCGCTGTTGAGAATGGGGTTGCCTGTAGACATGCGGGGTCTGGATTGATGCACCTCAATTTGGCCCAAGGTGGCCAGATCCTGGCTATGAGAGCGGAGATTAAAAAACAGTGTTACGGTGTGAAAACCGGCCAGAGCGGCCCGGTCGGCCCGTTTGGAGCTGCGAACACCGCGGGCCAGTCCTGACATGCGACCGTGATGCCGGGTGAGAAAATGGACGATCAGCGAGCTATCTCTAAAAGGGGTGCGGCGCAGAACCAGCGCCTGATCAGACCTTCTCATCACCGCGACCATCGGGATAGCCCAGGTCACGAAGTTGTGCCTGGCTATCCATCCACCCCTTACGGATCCGTACCCAGAGCTTCAATACCACCTGGATCTCAAACAGCCCTTCAAGATCCTGCCGGGCCTGACTGCCAATGCGTTTTAGCATAGCGCCCCGTTTGCCGATGAGGATCGGCTTTTGAGACGCCCGCTCCACAAGAATGGTGGCGTCGATCTCCAGGCGACCTTTGGCCTCCTCAAAGCGATCCAACTGAACAGCCGTAGTGTATGGAAGCTCTCGGGATAAAAGCAGAAACACCTTCTCTCGGATCATCTCAGCAGCAATAAAACGCTCGGGCTGGTCGGTGATCTTGTCGGGGGGATAGAACGGCGGACCCTCGGAAAGATGGTCGAGAATCAGCGTCAATAGCGGCTCAACCTGCTGACCGGTCAGGGCCGAGATGGGGATCACCTCATCCCAATGGGTATCGATCTTACTGATCTGAGCCAGACGTTTTATCAGTCGATCCGGCTTCACAAGATCCACTTTGTTCAGCACCATAAAGAGTTTGGCCGATCCTCTCGGAAGGCGTGAAAGAATGGTGCGATCTTCCTCGGTTACCCCCTGTTTAGCATCGACAAAAAAGAGAATCAGGTCGACATCCCGGCACGACTCATAGGCGGTTTTGACCATCGCCTTGTTGAGCGTTCCATAGCGGTGCTGTCGGGTGTCGTGAATGCCTGGAGTATCTAGAAAGACAATCTGGCTGTCAGGGCGGTGACAGACCCCGAGAATACGTGTGCGCGTGGTTTGGGCCTTGGGGGTGACAATGGCGATCTTTTCGCCCAAAACCTGATTTAAAAAGGTGGACTTTCCCATGTTTGGGCGTCCGGCAATGGCGACAAATCCCGACTTATAGAGGCTCATGTTTCCTGCTCATCCGGTGTATCGAGGGTCTGGCTCTCCAGCGCTTCCAGGGTCAGATGGGCGGCGTGCTGTTCGGCCCGTTTTTTGGACTGTCCTTCTCCGCACCCCATGATCTGGCCGTCCACATGACAGGCAACGGTAAAGTGACGTTCATGGGCAGGGCCATCTGCAGCGGTCACCTCATAGATCGGCAGCGGGCGGCCATCTGCCTGGAGGCGCTCTTGAAGGCGGGATTTAAAATCCTTACGTGAGTCATCAATACGTACCTGATCCAACTGGTCCTGGAGCAGTGTATGGGCCACTTTCTGGGCCGCTTCGTAGCCGCCGTCCAGAAACACTGCCCCCAGCACAGCCTCCAAGGCGTTGCCAAGGATCGACTCCTTGGTGCGACCTCCGCTGAGTAGCTCGCCACGTCCCATACTAAGTAGCTCGCCAAACTCCCAGGCCCGGCCAATAATGCTCAATTGGCGGGTGTTGACCAGCCTGGAGCGAAGTTGAGAGAGCACCCCTTCCGGTGCATCTGGAAAACGGTGGAACAGCAGTCCGGAGACCACCAGTTCCAACACGGCATCGCCGAGAAACTCCAGCCGCTCATTGTGTTGCGACAGCGTGCGTCCCTCTCCCGCAGACTCTTGTTCCTCAAGCATTTCCGGGAGAATCGAGCGATGTGTCAGGGCTTGTCGAAGCAGTGCAGGATCGGAAAAGCGATACCCCATCCGCTTCTCGAACCACGATTCAGGATTGGAGCCGGGGCCGGGCACGCTTAACTATCCGCCTGGTAATAGAGGTCAATTTCCTTGTATTTCGGCCAGGAGAGCTCCATACCGGCGATCCATATGGAGGTGACCAAAAGATAATTTACCGTTACCCGGTAACCCTCTCGAGTGGGAAGAATCTCTAGATTTTCATCTAGATGGGGGAGGTCGGCACGATGCAGTTCATCTCTTACTCGGGCGCGAACGGTGTTGATTCCCAGCTCTGAATATTCATAGGCGATGCGGTCGGCCATATCGGTAAGGAAGTACCATTCATAGATCTGCGGTGCCACCGAAGCCGCCACCGAAATGCTAAGGCTCAACACCAGGAGCAGTAGCCACACTTTGAGGAAAGAGAAACCGGCCTGTGGATGGCCAATTCTGGTAGCAGCACTCTGTGAACGGCTTGCACAGGGAGCTCCCAAGCTACCACCGTTATCGTTCATGCATCCAAACCGATTGTTCGACACCATGTCACGTCCCCAAACTCAATATCAAAGAAGTGGATCAAATCATCCAAAGATCTGGCATAGGCTTAATATCAACACGCCCTAATTGATCCCCTCGCCCACCCGTTCCCACCGGACTGCACTCTGCTGACGATCCCAGGACCAGAATAGAAATACTGCCTCACCCAACAGTCGGTGTGCTGGGACAAAGCCCCAAAAGCGGCTGTCGTTACTGTTATCACGATTATCGCCCAGCACAAAATAGTGCCCCTCGGGAACTACTTCAGGGGTGCCGTCCAGCATGAGATAGTCCACCGGCTGCACCAGCACGGAGTGCGTATTCTCTCTGTTCTCAAAATGCTCCTCAAGGCGGTTGGCATGTACCTCATCACCACGTTCATTGCGATAGTGATAGGGGCCTTTGGAGGTGTACTCTATTGGTTTGTCGTTGATGAACAGGCGTTTATTTTTGTAGGTGATTTTATCGCCCGGCAGACCCACCACCCGTTTAATATAGTCGCGATAGGGATTGCGAGGAAACTCAAAAACCACAACGTCGCCACGTTCCGGTCCATCCCCCATGAAGGCGCGTTGGCTGGTAAAGGGAATGCGGTGGCCATAGGCCATCTTGTTGACAAACAAGTAGTCTCCCACCAGCAGTGTGGGAATCATGGAGCCGGAGGGAATCTTAAAGGGCTCAATGACGAAAGTTCGCACCATCAGGGCTACGCCGATAGCCAGCGTGATGGCATGATAATATTCCGTAAATAGCGTTCCAGGCTTGAAGAATCCCTTGCCGAAAAAGATCAGGAACACGCCGAACCCCATCAGCAGCCATGCGGCTACAGGGCCAAAGGCGCGACTCTCCTCCGGGGGTGGTGGGGTGCCCATGGTGATGTAGCTGCCCAACATGAACAGACCGACAATCACAAACAGAATGCCATGCCAGATATGCTTCTTGCCGCTCATGCGTTCGTTTCCTTCTCTATTCATCCACCTTGAGCACGGCAAGAAACGCTTCCTGGGGAATTTCAACACGCCCCACCTGTTTCATGCGTTTCTTACCTGCTTTTTGTTTTTCAAGCAATTTTCTTTTTCTGGAGGCATCGCCGCCATAGCATTTGGCGGTGACATTCTTACGCAAAGCCTTCACCGTCTCTCGGGCGACGACCTTGGCACCTATAGCGGCTTGAATCGCCACTTCAAACATCTGTCGATGGATGATGCCCTTGATGCGTTTGGCCAGGATTCGGCCTCGATGCATGCTTTGATCCTTATGCACAATCACCGAAAGCGCATCCACCGCCTCTCCATTGATAAGAATGTCCAGTTTCACCAGATTGGCGGGTTTATAGTCAATCACCTCATAATCCAGCGAGGCGTAGCCCCTTGAGAGGGACTTCAACCGGTCGTGAAAATCCATCACTACTTCGTTAAGAGGTAGCTCGTACTGAATCATCACCCTGGAGTCGGAGATGTAGTTGATCTCTTTCTGTACGCCTCGTCGCTCGGTGCATAGTTGGATCACACTTCCCATATGTTCCGCCGGCAGCATGATGGAGGCCAGAATGATGGGCTCCTCAATGGATTGGCGCTGATTGGATGGTGGAAGATCCGAAGGGTTATGGACCTCAACACGCTCGCCATCGGTCTTGAGTACTTGATAGACCACCGTGGGCGATGTGGTAACCAGCTCCAGGTTGAACTCTCGCTCCAGCCGCTCCTGGATGATCTCCATGTGCAGCATACCGAGAAATCCGCAGCGGAATCCAAAGCCTAGCGCCGGTGAAGTCTCAGCTTCGTAGTCGATAGCGGCATCATTCAGCGTCAGCTTTTGTAACGCCTCCTTAAGGGACTCATAGTCGGCGGAGTCCACCGGATAGAGTCCGGCAAACACCATCGGCTGAACCTGTTGGAAGCCCTCTAAGGGAATCTCAGCAGGGTTTCTGGCATCGGTGATGGTATCGCCAATACGGGCTTCGGCTACATTTTTGATCCCTGCAATGGCAAATCCCACCTCTCCGGCGGAGAGCTGCTTGGAGTCCACCAGTGATGGACTGAAGGTGCCCACCCGATCCAGGTGGAAATCTCTTCCCGAGTGCATCAGGCGAATTTTCTTGCCCGGTCTCAGAACGCCTTCGTAGACCCGTACCAGAGAGACCACCCCAGCGTAGTTGTCATACCAGGAGTCCACAATCAGTGCTTTGGGCGGGGCCTCAAGATCACCGGTTGGGGGCGGAATACGGGTGACGATGGCTTCCAGGATCTCTTCGATGCCGATACCGCTTTTAGCCGATGCTTCAATGGCATCGGAGGCGTCCAGCCCGATCACATCCTCAATTTGCTCACGGACCCGATCCGGTTCCGCCGAGGGGAGATCCACCTTGTTGAGAACCGGCACGATTTCCAGATCGTTATCCAGGGCCAGATAGACATTGGCCAGCGTTTGAGCTTCCACGCCCTGTGCGGCGTCCACTACCAAAAGCGCCCCTTCGCAGGCCGCCAGAGATCGGGACACCTCATAGGAGAAATCCACATGTCCGGGGGTATCAATGAGGTTGAGGATGTACTCAATCCCATCCTTGGCACGGTAGTTGATCCGCACCGACTGGGCTTTGATGGTAATACCCCGCTCGCGTTCCAGATCCATGCTGTCCAGAACCTGGGTGGTCATTTCCCGATGCGACAGGGTGCCGGTGCTCTCAATCAGGCGGTCAGCCAGGGTGCTTTTACCGTGATCGATATGGGCAATGATTGAGAAGTTTCTAATATGTTTCAGAGGCATGTATAGTCGCCAGACGCGCAACGCGCCTGTCCCGAACTCGGAACCGGCGCGCTGCTGAATACTTGAGGTTGATGTGGGTTCGGGCTAACGATAATCGCCCCGTTCACTCTTGGCCAATTCAACCGTGGCCAATACGGCGGTACGTTGGAGAAGCTCGCGTTCATCGCCATTCTCCGGGAAGTCCGATAGAGTGCGCAGTGCCTGATCACGAGTCTCCTGAAGGCGTCTCCTGGCATGGTCCGCACTGGTATCGCCATGGGTTCGTAGTCCCTCTTCCAGCGCTTCAAGAGACTCCAGCAGCTCGTCGGTCTGTTGCAACTGACGGCGACGGGTCTGGGCGCTGATACTATCCTCAACGGCGGACACACGATCCACCGATTGCGTGGGAGAAACATCGCGCACATCGGCAACTGTGTCCAGGTACTGGGTAAATTTTGCCTCTTTGGTCTCGGAAACCTTGGCCTTCTTACCTGAGACGCGGGGGGCAGTATAGGTCTGGGTGCCTTTATTTACGCGGCGGATGGTCATATTCATCTCCTGAAAAAAGTGCCTCGCTCCCCAAGATACCATCAATCTTCATGCCAGGAGTCGGCAAAATTTCA
>JADFWT010000090.1 GCA_015233785.1 Magnetococcales bacterium | reverse complement strand
AGGTGATTCCAGATCATTTGTATGAACCGAACATCGTAGGGAGCTGGAATTGATCTGGGTTTCCGATAATTTCTCCGCTAGTATGACTCAATGAACATCTCCAACATGAAAGCCGCCGAATGGACCATGGCTGTAGGCACAGTGTTCGGTATTGGGCTGTTCGTGGTGACCTTTATCACCAAAGACCCCTGGCGAGATGATGCCTATCGTCATGCCCCGCCCATTCGTCTTGGTGCGCCGCTCCCCCATGCCGACGCCAGGGCACGCATGGTGTGCGCCGCCTGTCATGAGATGATTTGGAGCACCGGCACCGCCAAGGCCGGAACCGCCCCGCCCATACCCCGTTGGCGTAGTGCCCCGCACACCGATGGCCGGGAGAAGCGGGTCTGCGCCACTTGCCATCGTATTCTCAGTGCTTCAGAGGCTGCTGTACCGGGTTTTGCCAAACAGCCCGGCGTCACCCCTGTCGCCATGCAGCGCGGGACGCTCTTTAACGGTATTCATTATGGTCAGAAGCGCTTTCAGGGTCGGGTGGTTCAGAGGGTGGAGGAGAACCCCGCTATTGGGCGATCCCAGGTGTCGATACGGGTGAACGACGGCATGAACCCCAGTCGCTGGATTCAACTGGCCCCTCTGAGTCACCTTGAGGCGGGTAAATGCCGTGTTCCCCTGGGGAGTTTTGCCAAGGGAACCGCTTTTGTAGAGGCCACGCCGGGGCGCCGGCCAGGGGTGTGGTTCGCCCGGACGCTGGCATCCGGGGGGGAACGCTGCACCTTGCGGGATCGTCGTATGCAGCTCAGGCCCATGGGAGACGACCATGATGGATGACCACAGCCGAAGGTGCGCCCAGTGATCGACGACTATCCGGCCCATGACGCCCATCTGCTGCCGCCGCTCAAGAGCGATGCGCCGCCCCCCGGTCTGCCGGGTTGGGGGCATCCAGCCTGGAGTGCCACCAAGCTGATTTCGGCATTAGGCGCCTTTTCTCTCACACTGATTACGGCCCTTCAGCCCTTGCTTCTGGATGAGTTGATGCCGGTTCCCTTTGAGCTGGCTGGAACCATAAACGCCCAAATTGTGGTGCTGGCCCAGGCTGTAACTCTGGCTGGACTGACCTTGGTGGGAGAGCGGCAGAATCGCTATCCTCGGACAGCCATGATCTCCATGGGGCTGCTGGCGGCGTTTGGTGGGACGGTGTTGACCCCGTTCGCCGACTCGGTGGATCTGATCCTCGGCTTTGGTGGGCTTATTGTGCTGTTTCTTCTGCGGGTGCCGATTATGCTGGGCATCGAGACGGCCCAGATGCAGATTGCCCTCCTGGAGGGGCGTCGTAAGCGGCCCGGTGATCATGATGGCGTTTACGCCGGGCGGCTGATGATGATGGTCATCGGTGGCGTGGTGATCGGCGGTGTCATCATGCAGGTGCCCAATACAGGCGCGCCCATTGAGGCAGTATTGATGATTCCTGCCCTGGCTCTGTTGGCGGCAGCGTTTATCGCCATGCGGATGCTGCGTTTTCGGGTGCAGGAGCCCTATGTGGATCTCTCCGGGCGCTTTGGGCGTATCTGGGAGGTGGTCTCCGAGGAGCCCCGTTTGCAACTGGGTATGGCGGCGGCTTTTTTTGTCCGGGCCGATCTGGCCTTGATGGCGCTATTTCTGTCGCTCTGGTCCAGCTCCTATGCGGATTTGGGCGGGATTCCTCGCACTCATGCCATTGCCCATGCCGGATTACTACTGGGGTGGCTGGGTCTCATGACACTGATTGCCATGCCGTTTTGGCGCATGGCGCTGACCCGTAGCCCGCGTATTGCCATGATTGGTGCGGCGCTGTCGTTGATGGCGGTGGGTAATCTGCTATTGGGCTTTATCGCCCACCCCTTCGAGTGGCGAATTCTGCTGCCGCTGGCGATGATCGGAGTGGGACAGGCCGGGGCGATCATGGCGCCTGAGGTGCTTACTGCCAAACTGGTACCCCAGGAGCTGCATGGTCAGGCAAGAGGGCTGTTTCAGCTCATCGGCGGGGCCGGGGTGATTCTGATGCTGCAATCCGGCGGGCGGCATTTTGATGCGGTAGGGCCTACTGCACCGTTTTTGCTGATTGGCTCGGGTCTGATTTTGATCACACTTTACGCCTTCTGGCTCATCGCCCATCATGAGCGTCACACCATCCGTCGTGCGCCGCTCAGGCCGTTGATTCTGCTGGTGGCCATGCTGCCGCTTATCTGGCTCATCGGACGGGCCATGATCAGCGGCTATGCGCCGGGTGCTGCCCTTAATCAGATGCCGGTGGCCTTTATTACGCGGGGTTTGGGGGATTGGGCCATCATCTTTATGGTGCTGTCGTTGGCGTTGCGTCCGGCGCGGGAGATCACCGGCATTAACCATCTGAGTCGCTATGCCCGCATCATTGGTCTCTACGCCTTCTTCTATGCCGGGTTGCATGTGTTGAGCTATGCGGGGTTGGAGCGGCTGCTTAACTGGGGTGATGTGCTGCGCGATATGGGGCAACGTCCCTTTATTCTGTTTGGTGTCGCCGGGTTTATGATGCTCACGGTCTTGGCCCTCAGCTCCTCCCGGCGCATTGCCCGCCACTGGAAAATTAAGGGTCGGGACTGGAAACGTATTCACCGAACAGTCTACGTCATCAATATTTTGCTGGTGATTCATTATCTGATGGCCGCAGAGCCGGAAAATGGTGAACCGTGGCTGTTTGCAGTGGTTGTGGCAGGACTCCTCTACTACCGGTTACGGGCCGGTTGGCGACGCCGGCAGGTTCAGCGCGGTTATTAATCTCAAAAACTCTTGGAAAAATCTCGCTTTTCATCGGATGATAAAGCGATAATGAGGGGTGCGCTCAATCTATGGGTAGAGCGAACCCATGGTGTTGCATGAACCGATGCGGCCCTTCAGGAGAGTATGTGAGCACGACCCTGTCCAGAACCTTACGGCTGATTGTGATGGTGGCAGCAGCCCTGCTGATCCTGGCGCTTGATCTGGCGACACCGCTTGGTGTGGCTGGGGGCGTGCCCTATGTGTTGTTGCCGCTTTTGGCGCATCGGTTTCATAGTCGAAAGTGGCTCTGGGGGGCTGCGGCGCTTGGGGGGGGCTTGACACTGCTCGGTTGGTGGCTCTCCTTTGCCGCATTGGCCCCGAACTGGATGGTGATCATCAACCGCAGCTATGCCTTGGTGATTATTTTTCTCACCAGCTTTATTCTCTCCGGTCGGATTAAATTGGAACGTCTCCAGTCTCATTCTGCCGCCATTGTCGCCTCATCCAGGGACCGTATAGCGCTGCTGGATCAACATGGGCATTTTCTGGCCGTCAACTCTGCCTATGCCATGTTGGTAGGTAAAACCACCTCGGAAATCCTTGGGAAACACATCACAGAGATTCACCAGCCTGCCGATAGCGCACCTCTGCAAGCGCTCATGAAGCGCTGCCTGAAGGGGGATACGGTGCATGATCAGGGGTGGCGGGATTGTGTCGATGGTGGACGCCGTTATCTCTCCATTGTCCTGGAGCCCTACAGACCGGATGGTGGTGCCCCTCAAGGAGTGATCTATAACGCACGGGATATCAGTGATCGTCGCATAGCTTTGGAGGCGTTGGAAGAGGAGAAGAGTCGTACTCAACGCTATCTGGAGACCGTGCAGGCCACCATTGTGGCGCTGGATGGTCAGGGTCACATCACCATGATCAATCGCGCTGGGTGTGAACTGCTGGGCTACCCGGAGTCGGAATTGGTGGGGCGCAACTGGTTTGAAGTGGCCCTGCCGCCGTCGAATGGTGTGGAGGCGGTCCATTCGATCTTTCGGGAGATTCTCGATGGTCGGTTGGAGGCGGTGGACTATTATGAAAACCCGATTCGATGTCGCGGTGGCGAGATTCGCTATATTGCTTGGCACAACGCCCAACTCAAGGATGCCGACGGCAAGGTGATCGGGGCTCTTAGCTCTGGTTTGGATATCACCGACCGCAAGCAGATGGAACTCCAGAATAAGGAGTTATTGGCCTTCAATCGGCACATCATCCGTATTGCTCCGGTGGGCATCGCCGTCTATCGGGAAGAGGGGGGGTGTCTGCTGGCCAATGAGGCTCTGGCTGCTATGATGGGGCGGCGGGTGGATGAGTTGGAGGCGCAGAATTTTCACCATCTGAAGGCGTGGCGGGGTAATGCGTTACTGGAGAGTGCCATGGCGGCTCTGAATAGTAATGTGCAGCGCCGTTGTGAAGTCACGCTCTCGGTTCCCTTCGGTAAACAGGTGGTTCTGGACTGTCGTTTTGCCCCTTTTCGGCACGGTGATGAGCGCCGCTTGCTGCTTATTGCCCACGATTTGACCACGATTCGTGAGGTGCAGCGGCAGAAGCGCCGAGATCGTGAACTGCTCGATACCATTAATCGGCTTCGGGCCGACTTTCTGGGCATGCGGCCAGGGCAAGAGCTGTTTGAGCATGCCCTATTGCAGCTTCTGAGATTGAGCGATAGCGCGTATGGCTATATTGCCGAGCTGCGCATTGACGAAAAGAACAAGCCGTATCAGCACTGTCTGGCCATCTCCAATATTGCCTGGGATGAGGCAAGTCGCCACTTTTATGACGAGCAGAAGCCGGTTGGCATGCGCTTTTATGGCACCGATGCACTCTATTCAGTGGCCGTTACCAGCGGCAAACCGGTGATTGCCAACGATCCGAGCAAGGATCCCAGGTGCTGTGGGCGTATGCCGGAAGGCCATCCGACCCTCAAACATTTTCTCGGTCTACCATTGATTGTCGGCAAAGAGGTGGTGGGGTCCATTGGTTTGGCTAATCGGGCGGGTGGTTATGATCAGGAGTTGGCCGATTATCTCGGTCCGGTTATCGAGAGCTATGCCCAGATTATCGACCGTCATCGGGCTGAACAGGTAGCGGATGAAGCCAGACTGGAGGCGGAACGGGCCAACCGCGCCAAAAGCCATTTTCTGGCCAACATGAGCCATGAGATTCGTACCCCCATGAACACCATCATCGGCATGGGGCATCTATTGGCCCAGACCGATTTACATCCGCGTCAGTCGGATCAGGTGCATAAGATACGCAGCGCTTCTCAGACCCTGTTGGGCATTATTGATGATATTCTCGACTTCTCCCGGATTGAGGCCGATCGGCTGGAGCTGGAGAATGTACCGTTTCATCTTGATGATGTTATGACGCGTATCGATAACCTGATCGCTCCGTTGGGGCGGGAAAAAGGGTTGGAGGTGTGCTTCGAGATTGCTCCAGAAGTGCCGAATGCCCTGGTAGGCGATCCGCTTCGTCTGGGGCAAATTCTGACCAACTTAGGCTCTAACGCCGTCAAGTTTACCCATCAGGGTCATGTCACGTTCCATGTGGAGGCCGATGTCATTAATGAACGGAGTGTCACGCTTCGGTTCTCCGTGCGTGACAGCGGTATCGGCATGAGCCCTGATCAGCAGAGCCAGATATTTTTGGCCTTCAGTCAGGCCGATGCTTCCACCACCCGGCGCTTTGGTGGAACCGGACTTGGCCTTGGGATCTCCCAGCGGTTGGCACAGCTCATGGGGGGTAAAATCACGGTGGAGAGCGAGCCTGACCAAGGCAGCACCTTTACCTTCCGTGCCACTGTGGCTCGCTGCTTGGATGATCAGGATGAGCGTGCGCACACCGAGCCCTTGGCGGTTCGTCGGGCATTGACCCGTGCGGCCCGTGAGTTGGTGCATGGCATGCGTGTGCTGGTGGTGGAGGATCATGATCTCAATTGGGATGTGGCCCAGGGGATCTTACAGAATGCCCAGGTTATCGCCCAACGAGCCCGCAACGGTCGTGAAGCGTTGCCGATGATTTTTGAGTCGGGTGCCAAGCCGTTTGATGCCGTATTAATGGATCTTCAGATGCCGGAGATGGATGGCTATGAGGCCACCCGGCGTATTCGCGCCCAGGAGGATGGCGATTCGCTACCCGTCATTGCCATGACCGCCCATGCCTTAACCGAAGAGCGGACCCGCTGTTTGAAGCTGGGCATGAATGGCTATCTCACCAAGCCGGTCAGTGCCCGTGCTATTTATGAGACACTGGCAGCGCACGATATACGGCGGGATGTACGTCACCATAGCGACCCGTTTCTAGAGCAGGATCTAACGCCGATTTCCGTGGTAGAGCCTCCTGAAACGTCTGATACGTTGGCGGATATGGAGCTTCCTGGTATCGATCTGGTAGATGCTTTGGACCGGGTAGATGGAGACCAACCCCTATTGCAACGCTTGATCATCAGCTTTGGAGAGCGGCACAATGGTGTGATTGATCAACTGGATGCCCTGCTGGCTTCAGAATCATTTGGGGAGGCTGGTCAGCTGATGCACAGTCTCAAGGGGCTGGCCGGAACCATCTCCGCCCATCGTATTTTTGATTTGGCTTCAGAGATGGAGCTGGCCTTGAAGCAGGAGCCGGTCGTATTTGGCGCATTGCCGAACCAGCTTCGGGAGGCACTTGAAGAGACGCTGGCCAGCACCTTCCGGGTGGCCCAGTGGGCTGAAAAGCAGGGCGCGGAGGCGGAGAGGTTGGAACCGGATCCAGGAGGGGGTGATCATCCAACTTCTGAAGAGCGCATGGAGTTGGTAGAACGTCTTATCTCTCTGCGAGAACTATTTGAGGCTGGGGATTTTCAGGCACGGTCTGTCTTCCAGGCGTTGGTCCCGACATTGATGCGGCAAGGCGAGAAACAGATGGTGGATGGTCTTGAAGCCCATTTGATGCGCTTTGATTTTTCGGGTGGTATTTCGGCTTTAAACCAACTTATTGAGCGGTTAGAAAACCGTGATTCCACATCCAAAGGGGAAGAGGGTCCATGACCCAGCAAGAGAAACCGACCATTCTTGCGGTTGATGATGAGCCGAGCAATTTGGAGTTGCTCGCCAAAGCGCTCAGTGATGAGTATCGCGTACTGCTTGCCACCGATCCTGAGGAGGCGATTCGGCTGGCTGAGACCCAGCGTCCTGACCTGATTTTGATGGATGTGATGATGCCGAAGATGAACGGCTACGAGGTGTGTCGTCATCTTAAAGGGAGCCCTGCCATGGCATCCATTCCGGTGATTTTCGTCACGGCCATGGGGGAGGAGCAGTATGAAACGGTGGGGTTTGATGTGGGCGGGGTGGATTATATTGCCAAGCCGATTCGCCCCTTTGTTCTGGCGGCACGGGTACGCACCCACATTGATCTAAAGCGCAAGACCGATTTTCTCAAGGATCTCAGCGCCCATGATGGTCTCACCGGGCTACCCAACCGGCGCAGCTTTGATGAGACCCTGGAGCGTGAGTGGCGTCGTTCGTTACGTTCCGGCTCCTGTCTGGCGTTGATCATGATGGATATCGATTTTTTCAAGCCCTACAACGATAACTACGGCCACGCCGCCGGGGATATCTGTCTCAAGCAGGTGGCCAAGCTGATGGATGACGTGATTGAACGTTCGACGGATCTTTTGGCCCGTTATGGTGGTGAGGAGTTTGTCTGCGTGCTGCCGGAGACCGATATTAACGGCGCAAAATCTATTGGCGAAAAGTTACGCCAAGCGGTTGCGGATGCCGAGATTGAGCATGCCCACTCCAAGGTGGCCGATTTTGTCACCATAAGTATGGGGGTGGCCAGCCTGATCCCCGACATGTCCCAACGCCCTGAAGCGTTACTCAAAATGGCCGATAGTAAGCTCTATGAGGCCAAGGAGTCTGGGCGCAATCGGGTGGCGGGGTAACTTCTCCACCCCAAGGCCGATTATCAATCGCAGAGTCAAGCATGAGGCCCATAGACGTTTTAGGCTACACCATCCAATCGTTCGTAACCTGTCGGGCACCTTCCCATACGTCAAGAGGAGCGCTCTGGCGGAGAGCGTTGTGCATCGCGTTGTTGGGGGCTGGCGCTCTACTCGGCGGCGAAGTGATATTGGGGCTCGACATGAACGGCCCCATTGGCACTGCATCGGCTTTTGGGGAGGGCTCGCGCACTGTGCGTGGCACCGAAGTGCGTCGATATTCGGCTGGGCATATCAAGCTGGCTAAAAAGCTGCGTGTCCACCCTGCCGCCCTGAAAACAATCCGGGAGATCCTACGCCAAAAGAAGATTCCCCAGGCGGACCGGCACCGTTGTCTGACCGAGGCGGCCGGCTACTATCGTAAGGCTATCTCCAGGCATCTTCGGAACCGTCATGACGCCGCTGTGGTGGGGGCTTTACGAGCCAAGGCAGAGCGTGCCATCAAGGCGGGCGCCTTCTCCCGTGCCGAGAAATTTCTGATGAAGGCCATCACCCTGGATGCCCGATCCGGGCGTGGCGTTTCAGCGGCCATCTCCAGCTTGAAGGTTGGCGATCTGATGATGGTACAATGGAAGTATGCCACGGCTACCAAGTACTACAAAAAGGCGTTGGCATTGCTACCGAGAAGCGCAAAAAGAGAGCGTGAGAATGCACGGGCCGCCTATGGTGAGGCGACCATTGGATGCAGGCGGTAAAATTGGGCTGCGGCTTGTTGGAAACGGCCCTCTAGAAAACGGCGCTCTAATTGAAATAAACCGATGATTTATATTTCTGGATAATGGCGTTCTGCCCCTCCAGTCGTGTGAGCAGAATCTTCAAGACAGCATCCTTGTATTTCTCTCGTGTCTCCGCCCCCATGAAGGTCATCAGGTTTTGATTGATCATGAGGACAACGCAATCCTTGCTGGCGATAATGTGCGTGGTGCGAGGCTCGTTGGTGAGAAAGGAGACCTCTCCAAACACGCTTGATTTCTTCAGGGTTGCCAGCAGCACCTTTTTGCGTCCTTCGCCCTTAACCACCGCCACTTCGCCAGAAAGCAGCACAAAAAACACCTTGCCCCGCGTTCCCTGTTGGATCAGTGGATAGTGGGGCGGAATCTTGCGAATATGGGTGAAAACCGATGAGAGGCGATTGATCTCGTATTCGGAAAAATCTTCAAAAAACGGCGTGTTTTTGATGTAGGACTTGATCACCCGGCGGTTGTTCTCGGTGTCTTTCAGGGGTGTCGGTTTCAGGCGGGAGGGGTCTACGTAGATCTCGGCATATCGGTCATCGTCCCGTTCTTTGAACTCTGCCAGGGTTTTGTTCTGTTGGTCCAGGCGATCAATCACCTTGAAGAGGATCATATCCTTGAATTTTTCACGGATAATCACCCCTAGTCTCGACAGGGCGCTATCTCCCAGTTCCAGAACCGTGCAGGGGGTTTTGCATATGATGTGGGTGGAGCGAGGCGTATCGCATAGATAGGAGATCTCGCCGAAAAAATCGTTATGGGTGATGGTCGCCAGTGGAGATTTGTTCGTATCGATAGAGACAATCGCCTCTCCCTTTAGAATAATAAAGAAGGTCCGGTCTCTCTGTCCCTTCTCGACGATGTAATCCCCTTTTTCAAACTTCTTGATGGAGGAGAAGTAGGCGGCAATGCGGAGTTTTTCCGAGGTGGAGAAGTTGTCGAACAGTGGCAGCTCATCAATGTTTTTTTTGTTGCGTTTGGCGTTTTCCACCA
>JADFWT010000008.1 GCA_015233785.1 Magnetococcales bacterium | reverse complement strand
CCGTTAACTGCGGAGCTATCAGTTCGGGACTCATTGAGTCAGAACTGTTCGGCCACCTGCGTGGCGCTTTTACCGGTGCCACAGCCAACCGACTCGGTAAGTTTGAAGAGGCCAACAACGGCACCATCTTTCTAGACGAAATTGGCGACCTGGAGAAAAGCGCCCAGGTAAAACTGTTACGGGCGCTAGAGCAAGGCGAGATCCAGCGGGTCGGCTCCGACGAGCGGATCACCATCCAAACCCGTATCATCGCAGCTACCAACCGGAACCTGGAGGAGATGGTCAGTCGTGGCGAGTTTCGCGAAGATCTCTGGTTCCGCATCAATATCTGCCCACTCATGATACCTCCCCTTCGGGAACGGCGCGATGAAATCCGCCACCTGCTGACCTACTTTTTTCAAGAGTTCAGCGCCGCCTACGGCACCCCAACACCGATACTTGCCAATGATCTCAGTAAGTTTATCCATAACGACTACGCCTTTCCCGGCAATATTCGCGAGCTGAAAAACTTGGCCCAGTATCTAGCCATGATCTCCCGTGGCAAACCGCTGAGGTGTGATGAGCTGCCGTCGCGCTATCTGGGCTGGTATTCCCACCATCAAACTGCAAACAGAGAGGGCGAGGAGGATATGGCCTCCGTACGCGACGACGCTGAACGCAAACACATGATCAAGCTCTTGAACAAGCACCAAGGCGATGTGCCCCGCATGTGCCAGGATATCGGCCTCTCCAGGGCACGTATCTACCAGATTTTAAAGAAATTATCACTTCGACCCAGTGATTTCCGCAAGGGGACGGATCGCCAGGCGCTGGCACGCGGGGTGACACGATGAGAATGAATGATGAGATCACCCGCGTGCACGGCAAACCAATTCGTACCGAAGAGGTGATCAAACTGCTGAAATTTCAAGGGACGTTTCGCAACACCGTATTGCAGCTTATAGAAATCGAAGTCATTCGTCTCAAGGCGCGGGCCTACGGCATCTCAATCAACACCAAGGCGCTGGATCAATTTGTGGCACAGCGCCGCCGAATGATGGGCATTGAGAACGATGCGCAAGCCGAACAGTACTTTGCCCGCCACGGCATCACCCAAGAGAGCTGGCGAACTCTGCTGGAAGTGGATCTGCTGCGGGACCAATTGCGCCGCCGGGTCATCGGGCCGGGCGATATCAAAGCCTTTTATCGGCATCAGGGAGATCGCCTCAAGTCGATCTCATTGGCACGTATCGTCATGGACAACCGCGAGGCGCTATGGACGGTTAAACAGTCTCTGGAGTCGGGCGATAGCGATTTCTACAAGCAGGTAATGGACCACTCGCTGGAGAGCGGCAGTCGCCAGGCTGGTGGTTATTTTGGCGTCTATCGCATGGGCATGATGCCTATCGAGGTGGAACAGGAACTGTTTGCAGCCGCTGAAGGTGAATTGGTTGGCCCCTTCATGCAGGACGGTTTCTGGACCCTCTATCGGGTGCTCTCAATCCATGCCCAGGACCAGGATCGCGCCACAGAAGATGAGATCTCTCTACGGCTATTCAGAGAGTGGCTGAGTCGGGAAGTTATGGCGGCCAAACCATAAAATAAGTGGACATGGAATTCATTTAATAATATTTTATACGAATATTATATACTATTAATACATCCTTATATTATTTTTTTCTTGGAGCTCATGAATATGTTCAAGAAGAGTCAGGCGGTTCGTGTCCGACACGCCCATCTAAAGAGTGTGCGTCATCCACTGAGGGTGGCGCGGCTGATCTACTCGGCCCCCTCCTGGGTGCTGGCCGGGCCGCTATACATTGTTGCCGCCATCGTGCTCAGCAGTCTGGCCTTTTCATTTTGGGCCAAAAAGGACGATCTGGTGATGGCCCCCATCATTCTGGAGCGGGAGTCCGTGACCATTGAGGCGGTGGGAACCGGAATGATCGCCGGGGTGAACGTCAAAGAGGGTGTACCGGTAGATATTCTCTCGCCGCTACTCACGGTGCAGCGCACACGCATCACCAACGCGTCGGAACAAGAGTTGCTCAGTGGGCAACAAGAGTCGTTAAAGCGCGAACTGAGGGACGCCGATCGGGAGTACGAGGCGCGCCGTCAGGAACTGGATGAACAGCTCAAGAGCCATGCTACAGAGGTGCGCCATGAGCAAGATCAATTGGAGGTCGCTCTAAAAAGCACCACCAAGGATCGGCAACTGCTGGAAAAACGTATCAGTGACAACAAGAGAGATATAAACCACCTCAACAGCAAGCTGAAAGACGCCAAAAGAAAAGCCGGAAGACTGAGCAAGCTGTTTCGCACCGGTGACATCACCCGGATGGATATGGATCGCGCAAACGATCGGGCGAAGGATCTCCAGAAGGCTGTTAATGACAAAAAATCAGAGGCAGCAAAGCTTGAGATTGCCCAGAAGACTTTGCAACTGGACCGACAAACACTGATCAACAAGCAAAAACAATTGAAGATTCGAAACACCAAACAAATTGCGCTCCTGGGGCGGGAAAAAGAGCTGAATAAAACGCGTTTTGACACCACGCGTCAGGACATTGAGGATCAGCAGAAAGCCACCACCAGCAAGATGGAGGCAGAGCAAGGTCTGGTTGCCGGCGTCGAACACAAGGATCTTCAGAGCTTCTACACCAGCCCGTTCAAAGGACTGGTGACCCAGGTCCACGTCAAACCCGGCCAGAACATCGGTGCCGGCTCGCCTCTGGTGACGCTGGTGCGGCGCGGTGCCAACCTGGAAGGACGCTTGATGGTGCAGAACAAAGACATCGGACGGCTAGAGAAGGGCCAGACGGTGCGCATCAAGTACTACGCCTTTCCATTCCAGGAGTACGGCATTCCAGAAGGCATCATCACCCACATCTCCACCAAACCAGCCGGAGACAAGGAAGGCACTTCCCAATATCTGGTCCGGGTGGCTCTAAACAAATACAAAATCTCCAAACACGGAGGCCATGAGCGTGATCTAAGTATCGGCCTGGAAGGATCTGTAGAGATCAAGACCGGACAAAAACGCCTCATTGAGCTGGTGTTTGCTCCCATTTCCAAATTCTTTACCCAGGAAGAGGGCTGATTTGCCCCTGGAGAGTGACGTCATGGACGCCGCAACGGAATTCATCAATTACATTCTTGAAACCCACGTCATGTTCAGCCAGCTCTCGGACCAGGACAAGCAGTTCCTGCTGCCACTGTTCGAGACCCGCGTTCATCAGCCCGGCGAAACCATCGCAAGCCAAGGGAAACCGATGGAGGGGATGTTCTATCTCCATACCGGTATGGTGCGCTTAAAAGAGACATCCGGCGGCAAGGTGCGCAGTCTCGGCACCTTGAGCCGGGATGCCAGCATCGGCGAAGCAGGACTGCTGGGTAAGGAGAAGTGGCCTTTTGACGTGCTGGTTGAGGAGAGCACGACTCTGTTCTGTCTGCCTGCTGAAACAATCCATCAAAATCTGAAGAGCAACACGGAGATGAAGGGTCTGTTTGAGCGCGAGGTGGGCAACATTGCCATGAGCCGCCGCCTTCGCGGCCTGCTGGGCGATGCCACCTATAAGACCGGCGACTTCCTGGAGATTCTGCACAACCTGGGCGTTAAACACATCCCAGCAGGCAAAAAGGTCTTTTTCCAAGGTAAGGAAGATTCGCGACTCTATCTGATTGAAGATGGGGAAGTGGAGCTGCGACGTGCGCCGGTTGGCGGCGGTCAGGAGCTATCCCTGGATCGACTGGGACGGGATGTGCTGATCGGTGAAACCGGTGCCATTGCCGCCGTGGACGAAAAACCCGGCGCTCAGCAGACAGTCAGCGCCGTGGCACTGGTAGACGTATCGGTAGTGGTGATTCCACTGCCGCAGGTCAAGAAGATCTTCGAGATCAGCCCGGATCTGCGCGAAAAATTGCGCCTTCGGGTTCGGGATCTGGAGAACCGCGAACGCGATGAGATGGATGTGCGACGGCGCGGTGAAGGGCTGGACCAACGCATCAAACTGGCCCAGGGGGTCACGGAGGAGGAGTATCTCCAACTGGAGAAAAGCGGCAAGGTGACCAACAAGTTCCGTCTGGCCCGCCAACGGGATGAAAGCGACTGCGCTGCTGCCTGCCTAACCATGATCACCCGCGCCTATGATAAGGATTTCACACTCGGTCAGGTGGTGGAGTTAACCAACCTGAACCGCCCGGAGGCAACGCCCAATGACATCATCTCCGGGGCGGAAAAGCTGGAGATCAACGCCTCTGGATACGCCATTGACTTTGAAGAACTGCAACGCGTCAAGCTGCCAGGCATCGTTGGTTGGCAGGGATTCCACTACGCTGTGCTGCATAAAATCACCCCTAAGCACGTCCATCTGGCCGATTCAGCCAAGGGGTTCGTCAAGCTAAGCCGCGAGGAGTTTGAAAAGGGGTGGACCGAGGCGCAGGTTGCCGGAGTAGAGAATCTCGAGTCGGGCAAGGGGGTGTTTATCGGCCTGGCCCCGACGCTAAAGTTCACCCGCGCAGAGAAGCCGAAGCGGCCTATATACCACTTCATCAGCTATCTTCTGCCCTATAAAAAATATTTCGGCGATGCCCTCTTGGGTGCGCTGATTCTCAATTTTTTGGGACTGGCCTCGCCCCTGTTTGTGCAGACCATCGTCGATACCGTGGTAGTACACAAAGATATCAGTCTTCTCAATATGATGTTAGGCGGTATGGTGCTGGTGGCGATCTTTCGCACCATCACTACCGTCGCCCAAAGCCTTATTCTCTCCCACACCACGGCCCGCATCGACATGCGCATGATGTCGGAGTTCTACCGACACATTCTCAGCCTGCCGATGAGTTTTTTCCTAACCCGCAACAAGGGTGAAATTCTGACCCGTTTTGGAGAAAACGCCAAGATTCGTGCCATCATCGCCGGCTCCACCATCACGCTACTGCTCAGCACACTGATGATCTTCATCTATCTGCTGATGATGTTCGGCTACAGCAGCCAATTAACGATTGTGGCGATGATATTCATTCCGATGTACATCGGCATCACGCTCTATTTTACACCACGCATCAAGGCATTGGCGCAGAAGATATTTCTCACCAACTCCCAATCGCAATCCTATCTGATTGAGTCGCTGAACGGTATTGAGACGCTGAAGGCCACCGCCAATGAATACATGGCCCGCTCCCGCTGGGAGAACGCCGTGGTGGGCAACATCAACATGGGCTTTCAGATGCAGAAGCTCAATCTGATCTCCAACAGCCTCAACCAGCTCGTTCAACTGGGTTCCACAGTGGCTATTCTTTGGGTGGGTGCCAATTTGGTGATCGATGGCGAGATGACCATCGGCGGCCTGATGGGCTTCCAGATGCTGCTCGGCATGGTGATGGGGCCCATCATGCAGATGGTGCAGCTATGGAACAGCTCCCAGGAGGTACGCATCGCCATCGACCGGGTTAGCGACGTGCTGAACGTCAAGCCGGAACGTGAGCCGGTCACCTCTGCAGACAAGATTCCCGCCACACTCAGTGGCTCGGTACGCGGCAAAATTCAGTTCGACAAGGTCAACTTCAGCTACATGACAGGTGACAAGGAGAATCAGGTGATGAGGGATTTCACCCTCACCATCCAGCCCGGTGAGCGGGTAGCGTTTGTGGGCTCGGCGGGTTGCGGCAAGAGCACCATTGCCAAAATGGTGCTTGGTTTCAATATGCCTACCGAAAACGGAGGTAGCTGTTTTATCGACGGCAAAGATGTGCGCGACCTGGATCTTGCCGATCTTCGACGCAACATCGGTGTGGTGCTGCAAGACGGCTTTCTGTTCGGAGCAACGGTGGCCGAAAACATCGCTCTGGGCGATCCCGAACCCAATATGAAGGCGGTGTGGGAAGCCGCCAGACGCGCCGGGGCCGATGAGTTCATCATCAATCTGGCCATGGGCTACCAGACCCGTATCGGCGAAAAAGGTGTGGGGCTCTCCGGTGGCCAGAGGCAGCGTATCTGCATCGCCCGCGCACTCTATCGCAGGCCGAAAATCATGATTTTCGATGAGGCCACCAGCGCACTGGATAACAAGACCGAAGCGCTGGTGCAGAAGAATATTCGCGAGATCTCCGCTGGTCGCACCACCATCACCATCGCCCACCGGCTGAGCACCATTATCGATTCGGACTACATCTGCTTTATTCAGGATGGAAAAGTGGCGGAAAAAGGCAGTCATGAGCAGCTCACTGATCCCGAATATCTGCGCGAAAATGGCTATGGCGGGCTCTATTACGGCTTGGCCAAAAACCAGTTCAACCTGCCGGAGCTGACGCTGTAGGCATCGCAACTCGGAGGAATAGATCATGGAAGAATCATCGGACGCAGAAGATCTCACCATTATGGATGCCAACGTCACCGAAGCCGCGACAACGACAGGAAAGCATGGTGGCCCCAAGGGTTCCACCCCACCTGCCAAGCTGGTCTGTGTGGACGACAGCACGTTGGATGCCTCCCAAGCGGGGCTGGAGATCGAGCTGAAGGGCCAAGAGATGCAGGTTGGACGCAGCGCCAGTAATGATGTGGCACTGAAAAGCCCAAAGGTCTCCGGGCACCACGCGACCTTGCTGGTGGCCTACGGCAGCTGGGGCGTTAAGGACCAAGGCAGCACCAACGGTGTGTTCATCAACGATGAGCGCATCAGTCAGGAGCGGCGCCTGCGATCCGGTGACTACGTGCGCTTTGGTCCGGTGAAGTTCCGCTTTGTGCTGGATCGCCCGGAGATGGAAGCCGACGAAATCACCAGCGTGGGCAGCGGTCAGCCGCCCCAGGACAACGAGGAGATGGAGACCATCTACGGCAATCAGGTGGGCGACCACATGGCGCAGTTGGAGGAGAAGCGTCATGAAGAGGAGGAGCTGGAAGCGACGGTCAGGCAGGACGAGGAGACACGCGCCCCGGCAGCGACCATGCGTGAGACACTGGATCATGACGATCAGACCGCAGCAAAGCAACCCGCCTCCCAGGGCAGTACAGGAATGAAGCTGGCCCTGGTGGGAGGGGGAGTATTGGTGGTGGTGGCCGCAATGGCCTT
Source organism: Magnetococcales bacterium (assembly GCA_015233785.1). GTDB lineage: Bacteria > Pseudomonadota > Magnetococcia > Magnetococcales > JADFWT01 > JADFWT01. Next base: position 43,551 of record JADFWT010000008.1, on the reverse strand, counting down.
TTGGCTACTGGGCAGTGACAACAGCGACCAATTGGCAGTGGAAAATGCCAAGATTCTGAAGCGGTTCAGTGTGGCCCACGAAGATCTTGCCACACTACCAAATAAAGATCAAACCAAGAAGCATTTCAATGAGCTTGACAAGCACGCCAAGAAAATAGATGAGACTCACAAAGCCCACCCCAATCACCTACAGATTCAAGATCAGGTGGCAACCGTTCTGTTTTACCGCTTTGAACGCCATTTCCACCTTGCCCTGGCCGAAGGGAAGCTTAAACAGGCTGAAAAGGAGATCAACCAGACGCTGAAACAGATGCATCAGCTGGGTTTGGTCACAAGTGGCAAGGGAGGTGGACAACGTCGGGTAGCGGATGACGTGGTGGCGCTGTTGGGAATCGCCGGAGAGATGGTAACAATTCGCAATTTCAAGCAGCGTTTTCCCGACCCATCCAAGAGCAGCAGCAAGGACACCCCCCCTAAACGTGAAGAGATTCTGGCATACAGCAGCGCCCAGGATCGTCTGGTATTACTGAAACAGAATCCCCAGACCAACATGGCAATGAAAGTCAGATTCCAGCTTTTCGGCTATTTGGTGGAAGAGATGTTGAAACGGGACGTGCCGCTGCTTAACCAGTGGCAGGCCTTCATGTAGGCCGATGGAGAGCGTGGTGAACATCAAGTCGATGGTCAGATTTCCGATTAGATACGGAATGATTTTGGCGCTGTTGTCGGTGGCGTTGATGGTAGCCTCACCCCTCGGAGCCGAGAGGCGTTCAGGTGCCGAGTGGCGCTGGTTTGGCGAACGACAGGAGCAGGTGATGCACCAGCTTCGCCAAGCAGTGGAGAAGCGGCAATACGGTGCCCGAGAGCTGCTGGAAGGGGGGGAGATCCGTCCGGTCACCCTGGCCCAGGCTCAGCAGATGGCGCGCCAAAAAAGCCTGGATATTCGCCAGATGCAACATCAGGTGTCGCTCTCTAAGTTTGCGATCCAAGAAGCCGAGGCTTCGTTCAGTCCCACCTTCAGCATGGGGGTGGATTATGCGGTGTATCGCACCAAGAAGCGCGCCGACATGATCACCCGCTACCGTAAGGCGAGTGAAGATTGGGACGCCTTTGAAGAGGCGTTCGGCACCATGAACCTGGATAACTCCAGCGAATCGCTCTGCGTACGCGTTGACGGCGAAACGGTAAGCGGGTCCTGTACCGCGCCTACCATCAGCACCGAGCTGGAGTATGCCAGCAGCTACATGACCCACTGGGCGGAGTCCTGGACCGGATCACTGGGTGGTTCAAAGCTGTTTCCCTGGGGCGGTTCCCTGGCACTATCCCTGGAGTCCACCCTGACCCCCTACACCTTGGACAAGTCATCCTCGGTCTCATCGTTGATGATCGCCACCGATATGGGCACCAAGGAGTGGGCCAGCAACCTGTCGGCCAGTTTCAACACCCCCCTGCCCTACTCCAAAAATTTTGGCAAGTTGGGCTCTACCTCTGCGGTGCAGGCGCAGATGGCGCGACTGGATCAATACCAGACACGTCATCAGGTAGATGACATGTCCAACAGCATTGTACAGTCGGTCTCCAGCGCCTATTGGGATGTGGCGCAAGCAATGATGAATGTGGCCTCATCCCAGGATCATAGAAAGCGCATGGCGGCACTGGCCGGTCGAACGCGGCGACTCTTTGAAGCTCAAGAGGTGACCCGCTATGAACAGATACAGGCCAGCCAATCGCTGGCGGCTGCCCGAGACGGCGAAGAGGCAGCTTGGCAGACACTGGTTCGCGCCTCACTACTCCTTGCCGAGCAGCTTAATCTACCGCCTGAGGTGTTTCCGGTAGCCGGCAATATCCTGGAGGCGGTGGATGAGAGCAGTGTGGAGGGATTTGAGGATTCCCTGAAAGTGGCGATGACCCGGCGGGCCGATCTCAAATCTCTTCGGGTGGCAGTGGAACGGGCCGACCTCTACAAGCGGCACCGCAAGCGCCAGCTACGTCCCGACCTGGCGCTCACCATCTCCCACAACCTTGGCCAATCGGACGCAGCCTGGGGCTATAACAGCCTCGGCGAGTCACTCTGGGCGTTGGGAGATCCTGACACCAAGAAGACCTACATTGGGGTGCGTTTCACCATCCCACTGGGCAACGAAGATGTCCGGGCACAGTATAGTCGCGCCAAGGCCGATCTGATTCAGGTTCAGGATCAGACCCGTAGCCGGGAGATGACGGTAACCCAGGAGGTAAATAGCCTTTTAGCACGCCTCAACAGCGCTGGCCTGACATTGAGTTTAGCACGACGCAAGTTGGGTCTGGCCCGGCAGGCATTGGCCACCGCACGACGCATGCAGAAGGAAGGGTTGATCTCCCAGTTTCAATATCTACAACGCTATGCGGAGCTCTCTGGGGCACGAGGTCGTTTGATCGACGCCCAGGTAGCGGTACAGAAAGCCAAAATCAATCTGCGGGCAGTGCGTGGTGAGCTGAAGCAGATCAGGGAGGGGTCATGAGCAACATTGACCAAACGAGGTGCAAAGTGAGCGGTGATGGCAACGTTTGTTCCATTCCGGCGCTGGTTATGGTTCTGCTGTTAGGCGTGGGTACGGCAACTTTGGTGGAGCCGCTGGAGGCGGCATCCGACAAGACCGGTGGCTGGTGGTCAGCTGGAGATTTAAACCGGCTGTTGGAGAGGCGCTACCCAGTGACCCGCCACGCGCTTCTCAAGGGGCGTAGCTGGCGAGAGATCACCTTGGAGCAGGCGCTGGAGCAGGCCCGCCAAAACAACATCACCCTCAAGCGCCAACGGCTCCAGAGTCGGGTGGCTCGACAGGGCGCGCAGATAGCCGAGGCCAATTTTGATCCCTACCTGGCTTTTTCAGTGAACTACAGCCGCAGCAAGACCTACGACCGCACTGAGAAAGATTGGAAATTCAAGAAGGCCACCATCGCCTGCCCTACCTCCAACCCGGCCTGCGTGCGGGCACAGACCGAGGGGTTAGACATTACGCAGGATCGGTTCACCATTTACGACTCCGAGAGTCCGGTGGCTTTTCTGATGTTCGATCAGAAACGTCCAGGAGGGTACTACCCGTCCACCATTGATGCCAGCGAGGCCGATCCCACTGGGCCGGACAAAAGCACCGTCTACACACTCTCCATCACCCAGCCGCTGCCGTCCGGGATGGATGTCAATGTCACCCAGACGACCACCCGCAAGGACAACAAATACGCCATCAACGCCAGCTCCGACGACCCTACGGTGGGCTCCTATGGGCGTCCCTGGACCACCTCGGTCTCCGGCACTGTATCGCTTCCGGTACCGTATGCCCGTAATTGGGGCGATTACGCCAGCCGCGAGAACGAGCTTCTGAAGACCGGTGTAACCCGGCAACAGGCCAGCGCTGACCTGCGCCGCAGCATGAACGATACGCTCCACCGAGTGGGCCTTGCCTACTGGAACCTGGTTCGCAGCGCCCACCTACTCAAGGCGATGATCGACAGTCGTGGTCGGACGGCGGCACTAACGACCCGAATAGGACGGTTGGTAGAGGCTGGCCTCGCCACCCGTTATGCCCAGGCCCAATCGAGGGCCGAGCAGGCCCGGCTCAATGCACAGGAGACTCAAGCGCTGAACCAACTTTTAACGGCCTCTAACGCCCTCAACGAGCTATTGGTGTTTGATCCGGGGGTGATCTACCTGCCCGCAGGCTATCGGGAAGCCCTGGATCGGATCGACGCCCGCCCGGAGATCACGCTATCCGAGGCGATCCAGGAGGCCACAACGCGCCATCCTGATCTGGCTCGCCAACGGTTAGCGATCCGGTATGCGGAGATTCAGTTGAATAGTGCAAAATCTAACGCCCGCCCAGACGCCTCACTGGCGCTGTCGGTTTCCGGCAGTCAGAGCAATGCGGTGTATGGATTCAAGTCATTTGAGGAGTCGATGACCCGTGTTTCGCGTCCCGACCGCATTGATCTATCCAGCGGCGTCAGTTATCGCTACCCGTGGCAGAACAAAGCGGCCCATGCAGCGGTGGGTCGACTGCGCGAAGAGCGCCTGCGTCTCCAGACAGCTCTGGCCCGCACCCAACGGCGGATCACCCAGGAAGTACAGAGTGCGTATGCCAACTGGTTGAGCGCGGCCCAACGGGTACAGAACGCTCGTCGAAAGCAGGGGCTGGCAGCTGCGGCCTACCAGCGGGTGTCGCGTCTTTATGGTCGTATGGAAGACGAAGCGCCTGACGCTTCTGGTGCCGTCGAGGCGGTGGGCGGAACCATCGGGGATACATCGGGTGAAGCGGAACAGACTTTCGATCCGCACCGGGTCACCGAATATGAGGTGATCGTCAAGAGCGGTGAACTGCTGGCCGCACGACAGCAAACCATTCAGCAGCACATCGGTCTTCAGGAGGCCCGCTTTGGACTGCAGGCGGCCATGGGTAAGTTGGGATCCATCACACCGCATGGGACCGATACTCGGGCCAACACGCCATCAGACATTTCGGTGACACAGTTGGAGGTAGCGCGATGAGTGGCCTGATTCTGCGTGGGGTACGAAGCACAGCGCTGTTGGGACTGGGGCTATGTTGGGTGGTAATGCTTCCAGCCGCATCACGGGCCGAACCGGCCACCGAAAAGACCGAAGCGGTACTGGAACCAATACCGTTAACCGATTTTCTCGATTTTGTCCCTACAGCTCAGGAGCGCCGACGCTACCGGACTCTGCAGCGAAGCTTCAACAACGCCAACAACGCCCAAGGTGCGTGGCGGTCGATGAGAGGGTGGAAAGGGGTATTGATCACACCACGTCAGGCATACATCCGGGCACTGCGCAAAAATCTCTCGCTGCGCATCGCCGGACTGGATGCCGACAAGGCACGTTTGGCCCTGCAACAGGCGGAAGCGGTATTCGACCCCACATTTGTGGTCAGCGTTGGCCGCACCGAGTCGGTCACTTACGAACGCCGCCGTTCCGGAACAGTCTATCTACGTAATCTTCAACCGCTCACTGGCAGCAATAGCGTACTGACCATTCCAATCACCAGCTCGGTGGTGGATGGATACCCCAAGATGACCCACATGGGTTATCTACAACAGAGCAGCGGCTACACGACCCGTTCGTATCGGGTACACTCCGGCGAGGCAAACGGCCCACTGGAGACCCGCAGCGTGACGGTGGCCATCCGCCAGCAGTTACCATGGGGACCTCAACTGTCGCTGACCCAAAGCGCTTCGATGAAGGAGACCTACTACGACAGCAGGCGCAACGCCTTCCAACGCCCTTGGGGGGCCGCATTGGCACTCAACCTGTGGATGCCTCTGCCGTACATGAAGGGCTTTGGCCGCATGGCGACACAGGATGTGGCATTACGTCAGGCCGAAATCAATCGCGCACGCGGCGATGCACAGCTCGATGCATTCATCAACGGCATCCTGGCCCAGGTGGACAGCGCCTACTGGGATAGCGCCGAGGCATTTCTCAGGCTTCTGGCGGCGGTGGATAACCGTTACAGCGCCCAAGTACGTTATGGGCATCTGGCTCGAATGGTGGCTGAGCAACAGGCACGCAATTACGACCGTCAACAAATGGCGGTGGAGCTGAAGCAGCGCCAGATTCAAGAGGAAGAGGCGCGCCAGGCGCTGGCAACGGCCTCATTGAAATTAGGGGTGTTGATCGAAGAACAAGGCAACGCCCTGGAGCAGACGCTCATTCTTCCCATCGGGTTTGATCATCTCTTGAAAAGCCCACCCATGGAGAGATTGGAGCTGGATCTAGAGCCGCTGACAAAACAGGCCCTGGCGCAGAGGCCCGAAATGAAGATGGCCGACTTCCATCTGAAAGCCGATACTCTGGAGCATCGTTATCGCAAACATCAGTCGCGTCCTGACCTGAGTCTCAGCGCAGACTTCAGCCATTCCCAGGACAACTCCACATACGGCTACCGCTCCATGACCCAGGCGATGTCGGTCAATCTCACCGAGCCCGACACCCAGGCAATGTCCACCACAGTGAACTTCAAACGGGTGCTAGGCCATCGGGCCGCCGAAGGTCAGGTAACGCTGGCCGGCATCAACCTGGAGGGACGCAAGCTGGATCGTGACGCTGTCAGTCATAGCATTGTTCGCGAGGTGTACGATGCGGTGTCTGGTCTGCTGTCATCCCAACAGCGCGAAGAGGCCGCTCAAACCGCCTTGCATTTGGCCAACGACACCCTCTCCCACGCTAAACGTATTGCCGAAAACAAGGGTTCCATTAGCGAGTGGGAGCTAATCGTAAAATCCCAGGATGTTCATCAGGCCAAGCTCGCCCACCTCACGGCGCAGATGGATCGACGCCGAGCCTATTCGAAGCTGTTGGCGGCACGTGGCCTGTTGACCCAGGAGGCCGCACTGCAAGGTACGGTCAACGCCTTCGACCAGTACCGCATTCGTCTACTGGGCAAGAGTCGTGGCGCCCCCCGCTTTCTAGATAAGATCATTCACCACCACGAGTATTGGTAGGGAGAGATCCGGCATGCCTGCACCCACACCGCGTTTGGCGCTATTTCATGCCGGAGATCCCTCATCAAGAGTGTGGGTGGAGCGACTGGCCCAGCGCATCGGCCCTGATGTATTGATTGGCGACCTGTCGTTGTTGGAGGATGCCCTGACAATGGACGCCCAGCGACTGCTCTGGAACGGCGTAGAGATGACCTCAATGGAGCGGGTATTTCTGTATGGTTTCCGTTACGTCAATCCAGTGATTCCTGATGCGGCGGTGCAGCGGGACTGGAGTGTCTGGCGAGATGACCATCTGGCGGAGCAGCAAGGATACAGCGCTGTACTCAGTTTTTTGCAGGAGCTCTCCCGGCGCGGCACAGCGGTACTTAACCATGCCGAGGTGCATATTCGTCACCAGCGCCCATTTGTCGAATTGGAACGTCTGCGCATGGCGGGGGTGGCCGTTCCTGAGTTGCTGTTGACCAATGAAGCCGTGGCCGCAGAACGTTTCATGGCACGTCATCAGCAGGTGGTGTGGCGACCGGCCAGCGGGCGCGGTGCGTGGCAACGATTCACCCATCGCCAGCAGCAAGATCTGGTGGCTGAGCACAAGCCGCCAGTCATGTTGGCCAAGGTGATATCCGGGCCGTTGCAGCGTAGCTATTTCCTAGCAGGCTACTGGGTCCAACACCTCCGTCATGAAGCCCCCGACGCCACGCCTGCCCTGGAGCGCCTGGAGCGGTTCCAGTCGGTCAAACCTTCGCCTTCCATACTGCGGTCCCTGGCCCCACTGCTGGCCAAAGGCAAGATTCCGCCACTTGGATGGGGCCTGGTGAGTTATGTGGTAGGCGACGATGGACAGGCTTGGATCTATGATCTTGATCCCGATCCACGACTGGAGACGCTGCCAGCACCCCACCGTACACGCCTGCTGACAGCGCTAGGCGGTTATCTGCGCAAAGGACGGCGGTCGTCTACCCCCTCTCTCCAGACAGACCCACAAGCGATCTCCCGTCCGCAGCTTTTTCTGCGCCGCATGCTGCGTATTCTATTTGAGTTTGAGCACTCAAAATACAAACCGCAGGTGTAAAAGTGTGAGAGAGCTGGACAGCCTGCTTTTCATGAGTGGACTAATCGCCCGACCAACACCGACCACCACGCCTCATATCCAACATATCTTATTGAATATTTGCATAAAATTTTTTTTAATAATATGGCACGTCTATTGCTTTATAGTTATCAGAACCATGAGTAAAGATAAGAATAACGCCGAATAATCTTACATTCTGATGATTGTGGAGGTATCAATTATGTCTTTTGATCAATCTGGAGGCGTGGATGTCAATCAGAGCGGCAAGTCCGGTGGTGATGTCACCGGAATTGCCGGGGCTGGCGCAGGGGCCGACGCAGGTAGCGGCTCCGGCAGCGGCACCGCATGGGTACGGAATGTCGATCCCATTGGGACCGGTGTTGGTGTCGGCGGAGATTCCGGTGCCATGGCTGGAGCCGGTCAGAGCGGTGGCGATGTGAGCGACAACACCTCCATTGGCGATATCAACATCAGCTCGTGATGACAGACACATCAGAGCGCAACAGCAGTCATTTTCAATACTAAATAGAGAGAGGGTAATTCCATGAGTTTTGATCAATCGGGTGGTGTCGACGTCAATCAGAGCGGCAAGTCGGGTGGTGATGTCAGCGGCGCGGCAGTGTCTGGCGCAGGTGCCGATGCTGGTAGCGGTGGCGGCAGAGGCTACGGTTCCGCTTGGGGCGGAAACAATGCATATGCCGAAGGTACCGGCGTAGGCGTGGGCGGAGATGCCGGTGCCATGGCTGGAGCAGGGCAGAGCGGCGGCGATGTGAGCGACAACACCTCCATCGGCGACATCAACATCAGCTCGTAACAATGACGCCGCAACTGAAGAATCAGAACGCGGAATTTCATCGAAAATAATAAATCTTTCAAGAGGAGCGAGAACCATGAGTTTTGATAAATCAGGTGGTGTGGACGTTAATCAGAGTGGCAAGTCCGGTGGTGATGTAACCGGTATTGCAGGCGCTGGAGCCGGTGCAGACGCGGGCAGCGGATACGGCAGCGGCAGCGGTTTTGCCAGCGGCGGCAACAATGCGTACGCCGAGGGAACCGGTGTCGGCGCTGGTGGTGATGCCGGAGCCATGGCTGGAGCAGGCCAGAGTGGCGGTGATGTGAGCGACAACACATCCATCGGCGACATCAACATTAGCTCCTAGGCTGCACGTGCGCTGTTCGGGTGCAGACCCGGCAGCGCAACGCCAGGTGATAATGAAGGTCTATGTAAAGCGGGCTTCGGAGTGATCTTCGGCCCGCTTTTTGCGTCTGATAATGCTGAAAGTGGACAACCATGTTAAGATGAATCATATGCCACGTATTGCACTTTTTGCCAACCACGGAAGCCCACAACTGGAAGCACTCCGCCAACAGGTTGAGGCGCAAGGGGGTGAACCGGTGGTTCTGGACATCAACCTGGGAGGAAAACGCACGCCGAAGTTGGCGATAGGCGCTGGAGAACTGACCTGGGAAGGGGTGGATTTTTCCGACATTCAAGCGGTTCATATTCGCTGCACAGCCCCCAACACGCTCCCCTCTCTGCCACCGATGCTGCATGAGATCTCCCATGCCGAGCAACGACTTGTCTACCTGAAAGAACAGGCCTACAGCGCTGCTACAGGAGCATTTTTCGATCACCTGCACCAGTTGGGCCGTCTAGTCGTCAATCCTCTCACCAGCGGCTATCTGGACCACGACACTAAAGCCCAATTATACGAAAAGTTGCGCGCCAGCGGATTTCCGGCCCCACGCACGTTGACCACCAACGACCCGAAGCAGGCAGAGGCTTTTCTGCGCGATTACCCTTCGTGTGTGGTCAAACCCTCCATCGGCGTTGGATCCACCCGAGAGGTGCGACCTGACGATCTAATACGTCTGGAGGAGGTACGACGCGCACCGGTGATGTTTCAGGAGCGAGCAACAGGGGATGTAATCCGGGTCCATATTGTGGCGGATCGGGTGGTGTTGTCACTTCGGGTGATCAGCGATGGCGGGGTGGATTCACGCACCTCCACGCGCCGTTTTGAGCCGCACACACTACCCGAGCATCAAGAATCGCAGTTGGTGGCGGCCAACCGCATGTTGGGTCTGCACTACGCTGCCTGGGATATCATCGCGAGCGAGGATGGCAGTTATCGCTGGCTGGACTGCAATCCCGGCCCGTACGTGATGTGGATCGGAGCCGATCTTGTCCGGCTACTCTTTCGGGAGTTGGCGCGCTATCTAGTCACTTTTGCCCGTAGCGGGTCGCTGGAAGAGGCGTCAGCTTCGGTGCGCAGTTGTCGGCACCCCTAAACCATCACGCCACAACCGCACCGATCCGGACATGGGGCCGGTTTCGGACCATTAGAGATTAGGTCATTCATGTACCAACACTATTTCAATTTTAACGCACTGCCGTTCTCCATCAGCCCAGACCCACGCTTTTTTCATCTCAGCAACCAACACAGGGATGCCCTGGCCCACTTGCTGTATAGCGTGCGCGGCAGCAGCGGCTTTGTGCTGATGACCGGTGAGGTGGGAGCAGGCAAGACCCTGCTCACTCGCTGCCTTTTAGAGCAGCTTTCGGAGAATGTTGACAGCGCATTGATTTTCAATCCCCGACTCAACCCGGTGGATCTGGTGGCGGCAATCTGTGATGAACTGGGCGCACGATACCCCAAACGGGCCAGACGCCCCAAGGTGCTGTTTGATGCCCTGAACAAACGCCTACTTCAGATTCACAGCGAGGGTCGCCAGGCGATATTAATCATTGATGAAGCGCAAAACCTTGATGCCAACGCCCTCGAACAGGTGCGGCTACTCACCAACCTGGAGACAAGCGAAACCAAATTATTGCAGATCATTCTGGTTGGCCAACCCGAGCTGGCCGAAACCTTGGCGCGTCCAGGACTGCGCCAACTCTCCCAGCGTATTACGGCGACGTTTCACATTCCACTGTTCAACCGGCGTGAAACAAACGCCTATGTACGTCACCGTCTGGGATTGGCCGGACGTAGCGATGCACTGTTTACCCGCAGCGCCCTCAATATGATCCATCACGCCTCCCAAGGCACCCCTCGGGTGATCAATAAGCTGTGTGACCGGGCGCTATTGGGAGCCTATTCACTTAATGCCCAACGGGTCAACCGGCGCATTGCACGCCAAGCGATTCGTGAGCTTTCCGGCACCACTCCTCGCCTGGAACAGGCCCCCCTCGGCGTCTGGATCAAGAGATGGTCATGGACGCTGATGGGAGCGACTCTACTACTACTCCTGGTGCGCTTTTCCATACCAGCACAGTGGGATCCCCACGCCTGGTTGACGCAGCTCTCCTGGGAGAACCAACCTCAATCGGCTCAACCATCCCTTCCATCCCCCACAACAAAATCTTCTGCCCAGCTATCTCAAGCGTCTCTGCCGACAGAGACATCAGCACCAAAAGCGGCCTCCTCCCTAAAATCGCCCCCTCCCCCATTGCCAACCCCTGAACCGCCCATCGAAGAGGAGGTGATGGTGGTTGAGAGCACCCCTACCCTTCCTGTGACCGACGTAACACCGCAGCATGAAGAACACGTCGAACCTGCACGTGGCGCCACCCCATCACAACCATCTACAGAGAACGCAATATCGAGCCTGGAGATCCTGACGGAAGAACAACTGACCAAACTCATCAAGCCCGAGGAAGATGGCTCGGACCTGGAAAGATCGGTCACCACTTTGGCCAAACTCTGGCAAGCACAATTGACTGAAAAGGTCACCATCGATGGATGTGGACTCGCTGCATCTTCACGTATCCAGTGCGTTCGATTACGCGGCAGTTGGAAGTTAATTCGTTACCTGGATCGACCGGTAATGATCCCCCTAAGCAATCGTGCCGGGCAGACGATCCATGTGCCACTGGTAGGCCTCAATAACCATCATGCCGTTCTGCACATGGATGGAAGACGGCTCAAGGCGTCGTTGACGATGCTGGAATCCTACTGGAGAAAGCGAGAATTGACTTTGATGTGGCGGGTTCCATGGGCTGGGTTTCGCCCGTTAAGTTACGGTTTGGCGGGTCATGATGTGCAACGTTTTCGGCAATGGTTAGCGCGTTTTCAGAAAGAACCAGCAACAATTACGACCAATCCCGAGTACTTCGGATTGGCCCTAAAAAATATGCTGATTCGCTTTCAGAACACCCATCACCTACACCCTGACGGCATTGCGGGTCCTAGAACCTTCATGATTATGAGACGGCTGGAAAATGGAGGCGTCGTCCAACCTCCGCAACTCATCACGCAATAATTCTATTCTAAAATGCCCTGACGCCTTTTCAGATCAGTCAAGCGTATTAACAATTGCAGACCTGGAACGATATGCCCGCCCCCCTACTGCATCCTTTCTTAACAGAAGCCGTACTGCATAGAAGAGCCATGACTGGTCATTGTAACCATTATGCAACAAGCAACCAACATACCCGATTATCGTGACACACTACGTCTTAATGCAAGTTATTCTAGAGTCGCTTAAATTCGCAACAGTTGCTTCATGATGCTATGAATATCTATGCTGTGGCTGGAGATGCCGACCCGACAGATAACCCAGCAGGTTGACGCCACCAACGGTACAGAGGCGATAGCGCTGATTCAACCTTACTACTCAGGTAACGGCTCGATGCTTTCACCTGTCATCCAAACCAGCTACACTGGATGGATACTCCATGATGAATCGGTCTGTATATGTTTGGAACACGCCAACCATTTAGTGCAAAACAAAACGCGCAGCCCCGGCCCCTTGTGAATACGGTCAATTTCCGAATCGTTCCTGGAGCGTTATCTCATGATTGATCTGTCATGCGGCCATCGAACAATACTGAAACATCTACGACGCCTGCTGACGCTCTCCTCTCTCATTGTCGTTCTGGGATTGTCGGCCCTCTGTCACGCCCAAACCAAACCGTCAATGGCCCTCAACCTGACGCCGCAGGAACAGGCCTGGTTGAAGGCGCACCCCACCATTCGCATTGGCATTGATGCCGATTACGCCCCGTACAGCTTTCGTGATAGACGGGGAAACTATCGCGGCATTGCCCTGGGGTACAGAAACTACCTACGCCACAAGCTGGGGATCGACATCACCATCGCATCCGGACTCTCCTGGCCGGAAATCGTCCAGGGCGTCAAAGAGCGCTCGCTGGATGTGGTGGCGACCATGTCCCACCGCCCAGAACGCGAAGCCTTTGTTCATTTCACGCAGATTTATCTCCCTACGCCATTGGTAATCATGACCCGCAAGGGGTTTGGCCACATCAAAACCCAACAGGATCTAAGCCAACACACCGTGGCCCTGGTGGAGGGATACTCCTCTTCAAAATCGGTTCTGGAGAACCATCCAGACATCACCCCCCTGATGGTCAAAACAGCTAAAGAGGGACTGCTGGCCGTCGCCACCAGCAAGGCCGACGCCTATATCGGCGTACTGGGTATCAACCTGTACATCGCGCAAGAAAACGGCATTCTGAATCTGGAGGTCGCTTCGCTTTACGGGGCTGGACTCAATGGACAGCGCTTTGGCGTGCGTAAGGATTGGCCGGAGCTGGCCACTATCCTGGATAAAGTCCTGACCGCCATGTCGGAGACGGAAAAGCTAAGCCTCTTTGCCCCCTGGCTGCCCACCAGGGCACTTCATCTCCCCTCTCGGCAAACGCAAAGAGTGCCCATGCTGAGCACCCTGACAATCGACGAGAAAAGCTGGATCGAACACCACCCCACGGTTCGCGTCGGCGTCAACAACCAATGGCCACCCATGGATTTTGTCGACTCACAAGGCCGTCCCCATGGTATCGGCGTTGATTTTATCCACGCACTCAATCGACGTATCGGCCACATTCTGCAGATTGTCCCCGGCCCCTGGAAACAGATCTACTCGGATGCGCAGACCGGTGAGTTGGACGCCTTAATGGATATCACACCCCGTCCAGACCGACTGCCCCTGTTTCACTTTACCGACCCCTACATTCGGGTACCCCACAGCATCTTTGCCCGCCAGCTCGACACTGAAGCCGGATCCCTGGCCGGGTTGGCCGGACGCACCGTCGCTGTTGAGAGAGGATTCTTTATCACCACCGTATTGAACAATGATTTTCCGAAAATACGCGTTCAAGAACACGACTCCACACTGGATGCCCTGCACGCCGTGGCAAAAGGAGAAGCCGACGCCTATATCGGCAACCGTGCCGTCGCCATTCACGCCATGGGCGAGGCGCTGATCAATAATTTGGAAGAGTACGACACCATTCAACAGACGGCCTCTATCAACGCCATCGGTGTGCGTAAGGCCATGCCGACCCTCAAGGAGATTCTGCAAAAAGCCCTGGATGACATTACCCCCCAGGAACGAGCCGCCATTCTGCAAGCCTGGACCGGAAAGGTTAAAAAAAGCCGTCCAAAACTTCCTCTGACCAAGGCGGAACAAGCGTGGATCAAGCAGCACCCCGTCATCAAGGTCGCCTCGGACCCCTCCTTTGCCCCCATAGAGTTTCAGGACGCCACGGGTCAATTCTCCGGCCTCTCATGGGACTATCTGCAGGCGCTGTCGAAAATATTGGGACTAACCTTTGAACCCACCTCCAATCGTGCATGGCATCAACTGGTTGACGACCTCAAAGAGCGAAAGGTGGATATGATGTCTGCGGCTGTTCCGACGGCCAACCGCAAACAGTTCGCCTCATTCACCACCCCCTATCTCTCTCTGCCGACCGTTGTCTTCACCTTGAAAGGGAGCGCCTATATCGACGACCTGATCAACCTGGAAGGAAAAAGGGTGGGCGTGATTAAAGGGTTTTGGCTGGAAGAGATACTACGCCAGAACTATCCCGGATTGATCCAGGTTCCAGTGGCCAATGTGCAAGATGCACTGCTTCAATTGACCCAGGGAAGGGTGGACGCCTATATCGACTCTCTGATCACCGCAGGCCACTATATCCAAAAGGGTGGCTACACCAACCTTCAGGTCTCGGGGCACACCGCATTTCACCTTAATCTTGCCATGGGGGTGCGCAGCGACTGGCCGATCTTGGCCCAACTGCTGGAAAAGGCGATCCGACACATGGATAAACAGGAGCGTCAAGCGATCCTCGGCAGATGGTCCGCAGTGACAGTTGAAAATAAACATGATCCATGGTTGATCATTCAGATCCTGATGGTAGCCTCCGCTATTCTGCTCTTCGTCCTAATCTGGAACTGGGGCCTGCGCCGCCAAATACGGGAAAGAAAAAAAGCCGAAAGCGAGATGCGAAAACTACTCAGTGCGGTGGAGCAAAGCCCCGCCTCCGTCATCATCACCGATACGGCGGCCAATATTGAGTACGTCAATCCGGCCTTTACCCGTATCACCGGCTACACCCAGAAAGAGGTGATAGGCCGCAATCCAAGGCTCCTGAAGTCCGGCAAAATGTCTCACAAGACCTTCAAAGAGTTATGGGCCACCATTGAGCAGGGCAACATCTGGTTCGGCGAACTGCTTAACCGCAAGAAGGACGGCACCCTCTTCTGGGAATCCGGCTCCATTTCGCCGCTGCGGGATCCAGACGGCGCTGTCACGCACTATCTGGCCGTCAAAGAGGATATCAGCGACCGAAAAGCGGCTGAAAAAACTCTAAGAGACAATGAAATAGCCCTGATTCAAGCTAAAGATGAGGCCGAGGCGGCCAGTCAGGCCAAGTCCGATTTTCTGGCCAATATGAGCCATGAAATTCGCACGCCCATGAACGCCATCATCGGCATGTCCTATCTGGCACTGCGCTGTAATCTCGAGCCGCGCCAACACAACTATATCAACAAAGTCCATCGTTCTGCCCAGGCGCTGCTGGGTATTATTAACGATATCCTCGACTTTTCGAAAATCGAGGCGAGACAGCTGGAGATGGAAGAGATCAACTTCCACCTGGAGGATGTGTTCGATAATCTGCGCAATCTGGTTGGCCTCAAGGCCGAAGAGAAAAAACTGACCCTCCACGTGAAGATTGACCCCGATGTCCCCATGAATCTGACAGGCGACCCGCTGCGCCTGGGACAGGTTCTCATCAACCTGGGAAATAACGCTGTCAAATTCACCGAATCGGGAGAGGTGGCGTTCGGCGTTTCGCTTCAAGACCGCCAAAAACACCGGGCCACACTGGCCTTTTCGGTGCGGGATTCCGGTATCGGAATGACACCTAAACAGCAAAATAAACTGTTTAAATCGTTCAGTCAGGCCGACAGCTCAACAACACGTAAATATGGTGGAACAGGGCTGGGATTGACCATCTGCAAACGACTGGTGGAGATGATGGAAGGCACCATCTGGGTAGAGAGCGCCGCAGGTCAGGGCAGCACGTTTTCGTTTACCGCCGACTTCCTGCTGCAGAGCGACGCCGAAGCCGCACAAACCAAGGCCGGACACACTACCCAACCGCGCCAATCCCTGACTGAGATGGCAGAGACCCTGCGCGGCGCCAAAGTGCTGCTGGTGGAAGATAATGAGATCAATCAGGAGTTGGCGCTGGATCTGTTGGCCGGCGGCGGAGTAACGGCGGTGGTGGCCAACCACGGCCAGGAGGCGCTGGAGAAACTCGATAAAGAGTCCTTTGATGGCGTGCTGATGGATATCCAGATGCCGGTGATGGACGGCTTCCAGGCCACGCACAACATTCGCCGCCAGGCACCGTTTAAAGATCTTCCCATCATTGCCATGACCGCCAACACCATGGTCGGAGACAAAGACCGGATGATCCATGCAGGCATGAACGATCACATCTCCAAGCCTGTGGATCCGAGAAAAATGTTTGCAACCATGGCCCGCTGGATACGGCCTCAAACACCCCAGTCACCCCCCACCATGCCCCCCACTCCCGAAAGAACGGATGACGCAACGCCAGATGCTAAAGAGCCACCCGATATTCAGGGGATCGACACCCGTGAGGGCCTGATGCGAATGTCGGGCAACCTCCAAGGATATCGACGACTGCTGCTAAAATTCTGTGACAACCAACAAGCCATGGAACAGGCCATCACCAACGCGTTGATGACCAACGATTTGGAAACGGCCCAACGTCATGCGCACACGCTGAAAGGCGTCGCCGGAACGATTGGGGCACATACCCTTCAAGAAAAAGCCCAAATTTTGGAGGTATCCCTCAAGGGGACGCCGCTGGACCACGACGAAATCAAGGCGCGGCTGAAAGAAGCAGCTGACGAATTCGAGGCCGTGCAGCGCGCCATTAAAGCCCATGTGTCGTCAGCGGACTCACCAAGCGCTGATGACCAGCGCCCCCCCGAGAGCGATGAGACACAAGAAAGCATCGAACAGAGAAATTCGCTCGTCAGAAAAGCACTGAATGAGCTGCAATTCTTTGATACCGAAGCGGAGAACACCGTGCAGGCGCTGCAAGCGCTGCCCATGCCTGCCACGCTTCGAGAAAATATTGAAACCGCATCTGACTTACTGTCAGAGTATGAGTTTGATGCAGCATCAAAAATAATGATGGAGATGGCGAAACAGCTCGGCATCAACCTGAAGACAGGACATGAATAAGATGACGCACAAACCTGCCATTCTGATTGTGGATGATTCGCCGGAAAATCTTGATACGCTCAAACATGTTTTGATCAACAGCTATAAGGTGCGTCCGGCCATCAACGGCCCACTGGCGCTACGACTGGCCAATATGGAGCCCCAGCCTGATCTGATATTGCTGGATATTATGATGCCGGAAATGGATGGCCTGGAGGTGTGCCGCCGATTAAAACAGGACGTCGCGACCCAGGACATCCCAGTCATTTTCGTCACCGCTAAAACCGCCTCTTCCGATGAGCTGGCCGGATTGCAAGCTGGAGCTGTTGATTTCATCACCAAACCCATCAACCCCCCCATCGTCATGGCGCGCATCAAGACCCAGTTGACCCTGCGATATTTCAACCGGGAGATGGAAGAAAAAAACTACCGCCTCAATGAAATCAACGAACGCCTTAGCGACAGCATGGAGCTACTCTCCGCCTCGGAAGAGCGTTTTCGAAGTTTGGTGCAAACCATTCCCGATATTGTCTACAAGATCGACGCCGAAGGAAAATTTACCTTTCTCAACAAATCTATCGAACGGCTGGGCTATCACCAATCCGATCTAATCGGAAAACACTTTTCGGAGATCATCCTGGAGGCTGATGTCAAAACCTCCAGCCTGGATCAGGTCATTGAGACCATTGGCCGTGGAACGATCAAACCCGAACAGAAGGTCTTTGACGAACGACGCACTGGACTTCGCATGACCGTTGGGCTGGAGATTCGGCTCAAGACAAAAACAGGCCAGGCGGCGGAGCTGGCCGAAATCAAAAATTTGGACACGACCCCTATCAAAGTAGAGGTTAACAGTACGGGCCTGTATGGCGATGTCGGAAGCGATACCTCCTATCGCACCCGTCAATATGTAGGCACAGTGGGGGTGATTCGCGATATCACGGATCGCCATAAGGCGCAAATGGAGCTACAGGGAGAGCGCAAGCTATTACGCCGGCTCATCGATGCCGTTCCCATGCCCATTTTCTTTTGCGACGGGGGCGAACATCTCACCTTTAGCAACAAAGCATCGCGAGTATTTTCACCCGATAAGGCGCACCTTCCGACTTCCACTCAGGGTCTGGCCGACCTGTTCGGCAAGGAAAACGCCCGCGCACTGCATGCCCTGTTCGAAAAGCTTCTAACCACTCCAGACCTCCCTCACCTGCGCGAAGAGACACTCTTACGCACATCCGATGGGATGGAAAGAACGGTGGATGTGATTCTTAACAAGTTCCAAAAAGCCGATCTCAATGGGGTGGCCATCATTGGCGTGCTGGTGGACATCACAGAACAAAAGACCTTCACCGAAGAGCTGATTGAGGCACGCCGTCAAGCGGAAGAGATGGCCAGAAAGGCTGAAAAAGCCAGTCAGGCCAAGGGGGATTTTCTGGCTAATATGAGCCACGAAATCCGAACGCCGCTTAACGCCATCATTAATCTGACGCACTTGGTGTTGCAAACAGCACTACAATCCAAGCAGCAGGATTACCTGATAAAAGTAGAGAGCGCAGGCAACACACTGCTGGGCCTGATCAACGATATTCTGGATGTCTCCAAAATTGAGGCCGACGGCATTGAGTTGGAAAACAGCCCCTTCAACTTGGAAGAGGTCTTGGAGAACCTCGCCAATATTATCAATATCAAATCAGACCAGAAACCCATCGAGATTCTCTACGATATTGATGCCGCCATACCAAGAGAGCTGAGTGGTGATGCCATGCGTCTGGGTCAGGTTCTGCTCAACCTGATGACCAACGCGATCAAGTTCACCCCCAAGGGGATGATCATTCTCCAAGCGACTCTAAAGCGTCATCAAGTTCCATTTGTGGACATTGAATTCTCGGTTCAGGACCAAGGAATCGGTATCCCCAAAGACAAAATGGATCGCCTTTTTGCCCCCTTTTCCCAGGTTGACGGCTCCACCACCCGAACATATGGCGGGACAGGACTGGGATTGACCATCTGTAAAAGGCTGGTGGAGATGATGGGCGGCAAGATTTCGCTGAAGAGCCAAGAGGGAGAAGGCTCCACCTTTCACTTCTGGGTTCGCCTTGAGCTGAATGATCAGGAAAGACGACAGCAGATTCGCGCCCCTCAGGCACTGCTGGGCATGCATGTACTCATCGTAGATGACAGCGCCGTCGCACTCCATGTTCTGGCCAACATATGCCAGGGTCTGGGCATGCATGTAGAGACGGCCGAAAGTGCTGAAACGGCCCAACGCCTGATCCAGAACGCCCGCCAAGAAGAGAGGCACTACGCCCTTATCATGGTGGATTGGCAGCTCCCGGGCATGGATGGGGCTGAATTGGCCGACGCCATCAAAGAGCGCGCTAAGGATGACAAGCATCCGCCGAAAACCATTCTGATTACAGCACACGATGTGGAGCATTTGGGTGATCTGGGCCAATATCCCTCACTGGATGCGTTTCTTTTTAAACCGATCACACCCTCTATGCTTCTGGAAACCATACTCAATGTGCTGTCATTTCACGATCGACGC
Source organism: Magnetococcales bacterium (assembly GCA_015233785.1). Classification (GTDB taxonomy): domain Bacteria; phylum Pseudomonadota; class Magnetococcia; order Magnetococcales; family JADFWT01; genus JADFWT01. The sequence continues at coordinate 23,932 of JADFWT010000008.1, read as the reverse complement.
GGTGTAGCGCATAGACCGTCACGCGGCATGATCGCCCCGGAAGACCGACTCCAGATCAAAGGCTCCATCCTCCTGGTGGAGGATAATGAGATCAATCAGGAGATTGCCATTGAGCTTCTGGAGCAGACAGGATTGCAGGTTACCGTCGCTGAGAATGGCCAACAGGCGCTGGATATATTGGACGCTGAATCTTTTGATCTCGTATTCATGGACATTCAAATGCCGGTGATGAACGGCCTTGAAGCAACGCGTCACATTCGTAAAATGAGCGGTTGTCAGGATCTCCCCATTGTCGCCATGACCGCCAACGCCATGGCCAGCGATCGGAAAAAGAGCTTGGAGGCGGGCATGGATGATCACATCTCCAAGCCGGTGGTACCGAATGAACTGATCGCCGTGGTGAAACACTGGGTCAAGCGACATGACCAGACGCCACGCCTCTCTGAGCCGACACCTGCACCACCAGCGGTTAACGCCTCTCTCCATATTCCAGGAATCAACGTTATCCAGGGATTACGCAATGTAGGGGGAAACACCACGCTCTATCGAAAAGTTCTCCTCAAATTCAGCAAGAATCAGGGCGATGCTTGCACACATATGCAGGAGCATCTTGCTGCGAACGATGCCAAAGCTCTGGAAGAGACAGCCCACGCTCTGAAAGGGGTGGCGGCTACCATTGGAGCCCAGCAGTTATCAGAACAGGCCGCAGTGATAGAATCCAGTAGCCATAATGCAGATCGCAAGGACACGTTAGCCCCAATCATCGCCGCATTATCCACCGCACTGACGCAGGTTATCGACGCAATTGCCGACGCCTTTCCTGAAGCAGCCGCAGAATCATTGTCTTTGACACCTTCAGACCCGGATGAAGAGACCGTGGGCGTAGAGTCTCTGACACCTCTGTTTACCGAGAGTGCTCGGTTGCTGCATGTCTATGACTCCGCCATTGAGGAGGTCGTGGCTCAGTTGGCGGCTCTACGTCACGATGCCAACGGAAAAGAGCATCTGGCAGCCATGCAACAGGCCCTGGACGCCTATGATTTCGAAAAAGCTTTGCAAATTCTGACAAACTGGGCCGATGCTCTACAGATCTCTCTGGATGGTTAAGAAGCGGTGGTTGAACACGCATACAGGGATTCCACACCCTGTATGGGACACATTTTACTTTGTGCCGTCGTCCATAGAGAAAGCACTTCTCGTGAAGGAATTGGAAACATGAAGACCATTCTTATCGTTGATGACACACCTGAAAATCTGGATGTTCTAAAGGGGATTCTCTCTCCATACTACCGCCTGAAGATCGCCACCAATGGACGGCTGGCATTGAAGATTGCCTTCTCCCCCAATCCACCGGATCTGATTCTGCTCGACATTATGATGCCAGAGATGAATGGCTATGAAGCGTGTCGTCTGCTCAAGGAGAATGATAAAACCCAAAATATCCCCATTCTGTTCGTCACCGCCAAATCAGAAGTGGAGGACGAAACCAAGGGGTTTGAAATGGGGGCGGCGGATTATCTGGTTAAGCCGGTGAGTCCTCCCATTGTTCTGGCGCGTGTGAAGACCCATCTGGGCATGCATGACCAGCGTAAGCTCTTGGCCGATCAGGTAGCGATGCGCACACAGCAGCTTCAAAGTCGAAACCAGGAGCTTCAGGAAACTCGTATTGAGGTCATTCGTCAACTGGGTCGTGCAGCGGAGTATCGTGACAACGAAACCGGCATGCATATCATGCGTATGAGCCGTTATACCAAGCTATTAGCGCTAAGACATGGTCTTAGCGAGCCGGAAGCGGAGCTTCTGCAGCAGGCCGCCCCCATGCACGATCTGGGCAAGATAGGCATTCGCGACGACATCCTGCTTAAACCCGGAAAATTATCGGACGAAGAGTTCACAGTCATCAAGTCTCATACCATAATCGGCAAGGAGATCATTGGCGAACAGAGCGCCGAAGTACTGAATCTCGGTGCCCTAATCGCCTATACCCATCATGAAAAGTGGAATGGCCGCGGCTATCCAAGAGGACTCAAGGGGGAGGAGATCCCACTGATGGGGCGTCTTGCCGCAGTGGCCGACGTGTTCGATGCCCTCACCTCTTCGAGACCATATAAGAAGGCCTGGACGGTAGATGACGCCCTAAGCCTGATTGCGCGGGAAGCCGGCGAGCACTTCGACCCAAAGCTTGCGCCTCTGTTTGTAACATTGAGGCCGGAAATCGAGTCCATCATGTTGCGTTATCAAGAGCAGGATTAAGGTAAGGCATCATGCCTCAAACTCTGACCATTCCCACACCCCATGACCAACACCGACCCATTGTTCTGATCGTTGATGACACGCCTGAAAATATTGATGTGCTCAGAGGGGCACTGGACGCACATTATGTAGTGCGTATTGCGCCAAACGGTGAGATTGCCCTTAAAGCCGCCCATGTAGCGCCCCACCCTGACCTGGTGCTGCTGGACATCATGATGCCGGGGATGGATGGCTACGAAGTGTGTCGTCGCCTAAAATCGGACTCTGCCACCCAGGATATCCCCATCATCTTCGTCACCGCCAAGGCCGAGGAGTCAGACGAACTGAAGGGTCTTGCGTTGGGTGCCGTGGACTATATCGCCAAGCCTATCCGCACATCGATTGTGCAGGCGCGGGTCAAGACCCATCTGGCATTGCGTTTCGCAAACAGGGCGTTAGATCGATACAACCAAAGACTACTGCAAGAGCGCGAACTGATTGAGAAGAGTGTTCTCAAAATGCGTAGCGCAGATCTCTTTGACGACCGCCATCTGGACTATCTGGTATCGCCGGTAGAACGTACGGCTGGGGATATGCTCCTCTCCACCTTCACGCCTGAGGGGAGACAGCTGGTACTATTAGGAGATTTTACCGGCCATGGCCTGCCGGCCGCCATCGGAGGGCCCCTTGTTGCTTTCATTTTGCAAAAGCTCGCTCAGGAAGAGGCATCTGGCGGGGCTATCTTCAGCATGATCAACGATAAGCTATGCGACCGTTTACCAACCGGAATTTTTTTTGCAGCCGCTCTGGTCGAAATCGATGCAGCACGTCAACGGGCCACGATTTGGAATGCCGGGTTGCCCGATGTGCTATTGTTGCGATCCCAAAATGAGGGGCAGCATTTGTCGTCACAATGGCCGCCGCTGGGGATTCTCAAAAGCTTGGATCTGCACGCAGGACGTCAAGAGCCGTTGCTGCCGGGAGATGGTCTGTTTGTATTTTCCGATGGCGTCATTGAGGCCAGAGACGACAACAACACAATGTACGGCATTGAACGCATGATACATTTCCTGCAGGGTGTTCTTGAAGGTCGCCACGCCATGCACGCACTGATGGCGCACCTGAAGGATCATGTGGGATCCCAGGAACATGAAGATGACATTACAGTGGTCGGCATACACCAATAATGGAACGGTGAGATAGATGAAGAACACAGGCGGCGTGGTGTTGATTGTCGATGATCAACCCGAACAAATCGATGTCATCAAGGCAGCTCTGGAGGCCCATTTTGTCATCCGTATCGCGACAGATGGTGCGTTGGCCCTCAAGATCATGCAGAGTGGCGGCGTGGATTTGATACTGCTTGATATCGTCATGCCCGGCATGAATGGCTTCGAGGTATGCCGTCTGCTGAAGGCCGCCCCCGAAACGAGCGGGACACCAGTCATTTTTCTCACATCCAAAGAGAGCGTTGATATCGAAGCCCAGGGATTATCCATGGGAGCGGTTGATTTTATTCGCAAACCAAGCAGTCCCGAGGTGCTGCTTGCCCGTGCCGTCAACACCATTGCTCTGAAACGAGCCGAACAAGCGTTACAAGAAAAAAATGCTCAGCTCAAGCAAGCCCTCAAAGTGCGTGAGGATGTGGACCATCTTGGACGACACGACCTCAAGGGACCGTTAACAGCCATTCTGGGTGTCCCGAGCATCCTTTTGGATGATGACAACCTGACCAAAACGCAACGCACCCTTCTGCACATGATGGAGCGCTCCAGTTACACGATGCTGGAGATGATCAACCGTTCTCTGGATATGATTAAGATGGAGAATGGGACCTATCAGTTTGAACCGGAACGCTTTGATCTGGCCGAAGTGCTGGAGCGCGTGGTGGGAGATCTGGGGCGAATGGCAAGTCCGAAAGATATTGATATCCGCATCCTCCACGCTTCGGAGCCAAACGACACCCCACACCCTTTTTTCGTGATGGGTGAGAAGATGCTATGCTATCCATTATTCTATAATCTCTTTCTTAATGCGATTGAGGCATCGCCGAAAAAGAGCCTGGTCAGCGTATCGCTGGTCAAACAAGACAAGCACGGGGTAATTTACATCACCAATTCTGGTTCTGTACCTGACGCTATTGGCCAGCGTTTTTTCGAAAAATATGTCACGGAAGGGAAAAAAACCGGCACCGGTCTTGGCACTTACTCCGCACGCTTGGCAGCCCGAACCCAACGGGGAGAGATCACCCTGGACACCAGCGTGCCGGAGCAGACCACGCTTGTGGTAGAGTTACCGCTTGGCGTGTCGTGACGGCATGAGCGATGCCGATTGCACCTGTGAGGTGTGATATGGGCATACGTTTTCGGGAGCGATCACGGACCATTAACAATCATATCCAGGAAGAAATCGTCATGCCCCGAGCTCCATTATCCTCGCCGCCTATTTCTGTCATGATATCGATCTTCCTTGTTATTTTTTCAATATCATCAAGCCATGCCGCCACAGAAATCCCAACCCCTGCTCCCATAGATCGACCAGCGGCACAACAGGTTCGCCAAAATCCTCATGCAGCCCCTGCATCCATTAAGCAGGGCCCGCTTTCCAGAGCAAGCACACCACGCATGACCATGCGACACTTCCTGCTTGCCCTACAGGACGTTGAGAATGGACACCCAGAACGCATTATGGATGCCTCGCTCTTTCTTGATCTTAGCGGACTGAGTGAAAGCGATCTGCGCAAACGCCAAGATCGTGCCAGTATGCTGACGCGTCGTCTTGGCAAGCTGATTGATCGAATTGGCGTTAAGCTTGAGGATATTCCCGACCATGCAGCGGGCACCAGCCCCTGGATATTTTACCGCGGACAACCGGCTGCCGCAGGAGAAGTGCAGCCTCAAATCAGTCTGGTACAACAAAAAAAAGATGGGCCATGGCGCTTTAGTGCAGAAACATTGAAGGCCATCCCTCGCCTGGAGGGCCAGCTAGGACAGAAGACTCACAAACAAGAGAGCACCAAGGTTCCGGTTGCCAGACGTAGTGCTCGCGCCACCATGGCCACCTTTCTCAAGGCCATGAATAAGAAAAATCCAGACATCAACAGCGCCATCACTTGCCTTGAGAGCGGCGAATTTGAAGGCGCTGGTTGGGAGTCCATCGCCCACCGACGGGTGGTGGAATTAAAAAACGTCATCGATAAAATCCGCCTTGTTGTTCTACACGAGGTGCCAGATGATCCCAATGCACCGCCCTATGTGTGGTACACCGGCGAAAAAGGCTCCATCACCTTGGCCGCCATGGAGGAAGGAGCCTATAAGGGAGAGTGGCGCTTCACCAGCAGCACCGTTTCCACCATAGAAAACCTCTATAAAGCGTATGAAGAGAAGGCGTTAGTAGAAGAGTTGCGCGCCCGTGGCGTGGAGGAGACCCTGACCCTCGGGATGCGCCTTGAACGTCAGATGCCCCAATGGCTTCGAGAGGGGTGGTGGGGTTTACAAGGGTGGCAGTGGGGCGCGCTGCTGCTGCTTCTGATCGCCGGATGGATCGTGCGACTGGTTTTTCCCCGCCTGCTGGGGCTGATGGTTTCCTCTCTGCTGCACGCCAAGATCACCACCGATCGGGAGGTGCAGAAGCGGGCTTTTCAATCGACGGGCATTCTGGCCGCACTTCTGATGATTTTAACGGCGGTTCATCATCTGCAATTGCCCAATGAATATCTGGCGCTGTTGGCCCCTGTATTGAAATTCCTGGTAACCTTCAATCTGGTGCTTACGGGCTATCGGTTGGTGGATGTTCTGGGCGCGGAGATCGTTGCCAATGAGAATATTCGCCTTACCTCCAACGATGAACTCCTGATACCACTGCTGCGCAAGGTGTTGCGGCTGCTGGTGATTCTGGTCGTCATTCTCTTCATCATGGAGTTTTGGTTTCATCAGCCCCCTTCGACCGTCATTGGTGCCCTGGGCATTGGCGGTGTAGCGTTGGCCCTGGCTGCACAGAACACGCTGGGTAACTTTTTCGGCTCGCTTACGGTACTGGCCGATCGCCCCTTCGGCATCGGCGACTGGATTGAAATTGGCGATGTGGAAGGCACTGTGGAGCATGTTGGGTTTCGCTCAACACGTATCCGAACCTTCTATAATTCAGTCATTACGGTACCCAACTCACGCATGGTGGACAGCCATGAGGATAATTATGGAGCACGCCGGTTCCGACGCATCAAAATCTGGCTGGGTTTAACGTACGATACCCCACCGGAAAAGATAGAGGCGTTTTGTGAAGGGGTACGTGAGTTGATTCGGCTCCACCCATACACGCGCAAAGACTATTACCACGTCTATTTTAATGGGTTTGGAGCCAGCTCGCTGGATGTTCTGCTCTATATGTTTCTTGAAACACCGGACTGGCCCACTGAGCTTCGAGAGCGTCACTTGCTGTTTCTGGATATTCTGAGACTGGCGGAACGATTGGGTGTTGAATTCGCCTTTCCAACCCAGACGCTCTGGATGGCATCGGACCCAACCCCAGCTCCAGATGCAACGACCACGCAGAGCGCGCCGCCTTCCACCACACATCAGGGAATCGAGGAGGGCATTCAAACAGCATCGGAACTGTTCAAAGAGCTCCACCCCAAGGGCGCAGAACGTATGGGGGCGGTGCAGTTTCCTAATAAACCACTGTCGCGCACGCGCAAGATATAGAGGTGACACAGAACTCCTGAACCGGTATCGGCACTCACTTAATGACACGCCATCATCCACCCACAATCCAGAGGTGATCATCATGAGTTTCTTTAGCTTTCTAGGCAGTTTCGGTATGGCCAAAATGGAAGAAGGTCTCAAAGCCGGTGCAACCGCTCTGGCCAAGATTGATCCCGAAGCCGCCTCTCAAGCGCAGATCGACATGCTTGATAAAAAACTGGGGGAACTACGCAGCCGCTTGGTAAAAGCACAACGGGCGTTTGATAAAGACCTCAAAGAGACAGCAGATTGGCAAGAAAAAGAGAAGAAAACCTTGGAAGCCATGCAGATCTTGAAAGCGCGCCACGCGTCCAACCCGGATGATGGCTCTATCCTTGAAAAAGCCCGCCGTTTGCGCGCCTCACTGGATAATATTCACCAAAACATTGAGCGCGAGCAGCGTGAAGACGCACAAGCCAAGGGAGTCTTAGATCAAGTCCAAGCGCTCTATGACAAGGTCAAAAAGCGCCGCACTGAGATGACAGGGCAACTGCAAAATGCCAAGCAACGTATGACACAGGCACAATTGGCCGAAGAGCAAGCCAAGCTTAATGAACAGGAAGCCAAAGAGCTCTCTGATATGGAAGGGGGGTTTGATGAGTTGGGCATTGCTCTGGATGCCATGAATCAAGCGGCCAACCAAGCCGAACATAAAGCCGCTGTCGCCAACCTCACGGCGGATGAAATCGCCAGCCGTGGATCCACTGGCGACGAAGGATTGTTGGACGATATTCTCGGCGACCAGAAAAAAGTGGCCGTCCAGAATTCGGATCCATTTGCCGGTCTTTGATTCAATTCGCTCTCATAGATTTCACGATAGGCAGGGGCTGTCATGGCCCCTGTTTCATTGTATGATCATGTAATTTCCAGAAAGGTATAACGATGTCGATGCCCAACCACTGCATAAAGATGATCTCCTTTCTGGCCGCTCTCTCTCTACAGGTATGGAACGCTGGAACCTGCTGGTCTGAAGAGCCTGGATCCGGTAGTCCACTCCCCTCTTCCGGAATGATCCATGAGCTGAAGCTGGGATTCTTGAAACACGATGTGGACAATCTCTGGAGCAGCTTCAGCCGTGAAGAGGGGTGGGACATCAACCTGGAGATGAGTCTTACCCCCTCCGTAGAGCTTTGGGGCGGTCTCTTGCGTCCGGCTTTGGGCGGCTCACTAAACCATACGGGCGACACCAGCAAGATCTATCTGGATGGCCGTTGGGAGAGAGATCTCGACAACGCGCTGTACACCAGCATCGGCTTGGGACTGGCGCTTCACGATGGCGAGAAAAAATTGGTACGTAACGACCGCAAGGCGTTGGGCTCCACGTTGCTGATCCATGTGCCGCTGGAATTAGGCTATCGACTGGATCTCCATAACAGCCTCTCCCTCTATTTTGATCACATGTCAAACGCCTACACCCAAAGTGAAAATGAAGGCATGGACTCTCTTGGCATCCGCTATGGATACCGTTTTTAATCCATCGTATTCATGATGACACCCTCGGAGGCACACTATGAGTGCGATTGCTGAATCGTCCTGGCTGACCGGCTTACCCCACTCTTGGCTCATACTTGCCGTCCTGTGTCTGGCCGTGGTTCTGTTCGCCATGGGACGTATTTCGGTCGATCTGATCTCCTTGGGACTGTTGGCGCTGCTGCTGATGATCTTCACCCTCTACCCCATGCCGCTGGCAGACCAATCCGGGGCCTTTTTCAGCCCTATGACCCTTCTCAAAGGGTTTGCAAATCCGGCTTTGGCCACCGTGGTGGCGCTGCTTATCGTGGGCGAGGGGGTCTCGCGAACAGGGGCTCTGGAGCCGGTAGCGCAGTGGATTGGACGTGTGGCACAGGGCTCTTGGGTGAAAGGGCTGTTCCTCGCCATGGCCCTATCCGGCCTTCTGAGTGCCTTTGTCAACAACACGCCGGTGGTGGTTATCTTTATCCCGATTCTAGTGGCGCTTTCCGACGAAATGGGCACCCCACCCGGACGCATGATGATGCCCATCGCCTTCATCGCCAGCCTGGGCGGTTCGTGTACCCTGATCGGCAGCTCCACCAATATTCTGGTTGCAGACTTTGCCGCTCGAACAGGGGTTGCAGACATCGGCATGTTTACCCTTACGCCGGTGGCCCTCCTCCTCATGGTCATGGGATTTTTCTATCTCCCCTTTGCGGTTGGCAAGCTACTTCCGGATACAACCGACACCGATGGCAAACACCTCTTCAAACCCCGCTATTTTACCGCCGAACTTGAGATCCCCCAACAGTCGCCCGCTGCGGCGCGTCCCTATGAAGAACTGCTTGACGAAAAGCTCAAAGGGTTGAAGGCCCACCGTTTGATACGCGGCGAACAGAGCATGACGCCTGCGGAATTTCGGCCATTGGACGCAGAACCTGGAGATGTTCTCATGGTGATGGGGACACTCAAAAGACTCAAAGAGGTTGAGTGGAAGGCAGGGGTAACGCTGATCCCAAAAGTGCATGGGCGACGGACGCCGACTGCAGACGAACGAGGCTCCTGGTCCTCGGCTGAATTGGTGATCAGTTCCAACTCCCGCTATCTGGGGAGAGCGCTCTCCAGCACCCGTTTTCAGCAACTCTATGGCGTGTTTGTAACCGCTATCCACCGGCGTTCTCAGGATTTCTCAGGGCGGCTCTCTGAACAACCTTTGCGCGCCGGATCGCTGTTGGTCGTTGAGGGGGAGCGAGATAATTTGCAACGCCTCTCAACCAGCAGCCACTATCATCTCTACATGCAACCCAGCAAAGGGGTTACCAATCCCCGGAAATCCACCCTCGCCCTGACCATTTTGGGCCTCATCATCTCCATTGCGGCCTTCAAAAGCAGCGCCATGCCGGTACTGGCCATCAGTGGTGCCTTTCTGATCATTGCCAGCGGCTGCATCACGGCCTCCCAAGGCTATGGGGCTGTCCCGGCCAAGGTGGTGCTCCTCATCGCGGCCTCATTGGCCTTGGGCGATGCCATGCAGGTAACCCAGGCCGACCAACTATTGGCTCAGGGCTTTCTCGGCATGGTGGATCCCACCCGGCCACTGCTTGCCCTGGCTCTGTTCGGACTCTTGGTGACCATCTTTACCAACATCATCTCCAACAACGCCACGGCCATTCTCTTTGCCCCGGTAGGCATCAGTATCGCCCAGACCATGCAGGTGAGCAGCCTGCCCTTTTTAATCGCCGTTATCCTGGGCGCTAACGCCGCCTTCTCCACCCCTTTTGGCTACAAGACCAATCTGCTGGTATACAGCTCTGGAGGCTACAGCTTCACCGACTTTATCAAGATTGGGGCACCTCTCAATCTTCTCCATTGGGGGCTGGCCACACTCTTGATCCCTCTTTTCTGGCCCTTTTAACACTTCATTAAGACCATGTTATTCATGATCACGATGCAGGCTATACAAGATGGTCTCTCCAGAGATGCCTTTCAGATCGATCTCCCCCACGATATGCGTTCGATAACGATCGGATAGTCGATTCGCCACAGCGTCACTGAAAAGGATGGGAGGATGAGGCGGTTTTGTCTGACTTTCGATACGGGCTGCCAGATTTACCGTATGCCCAATCACCGTAAATTCCAACCGATCCGAACTGCCGATATAGCCTGCCAATACATCGCCAACATGAATTCCGATACCATTTTCCAGAGGTGGCATGCCCTGCTTCTTCCGGATCTCATTAAAGCTGCCCAACCGTTGCCGCATTTCAAGCGCAGCCTCCACCGCATGTTCGGCGTGATTGTCATCGGCATTCTGTAGGCCAAACACGGCCATGATCGCATCCCCGATAAATTTATCCACCATGCCGCCATGCGCCTGCACCGCCGCCACCATTTCACTGAAATAGGCATTCAACAATGTGGTCAACGCCTCTGGCTCCATCTCCTCAGAAAGCGGTGTAAAACCACGAATATCCGCCATCAGGACGGTTAACTCCCGACGCTGGCCTCCCATCCGCACCGGGTCTCCCTGGTCCGAAAAATCATGGATAAAGGCTTCTGCCACCTCTGGATTGACAAATCGACCAAAGGCCTCTCGAATCCGCTCTCGAAGCGCTAACCCACGCACCATCGCATTGATACCACTTGCCACACGTCCCAACTCATCGGAACGGCTACTATCGGCCTGAATCAGATAGCGCCCCTCGGATACTTCCTGCACCACATTCAACAGCTGATCGCAATCCTGCTTCAGCCTCTGCCCGTAACGCCATGAGACAAAGAGCCCAGTCACAACGAAGATGACCGAGAGAAACAGCACCTCCAGAGCCGTACCTCGATCACTATATCCTTCATAAACAAAACGGAAACTCATCAGAACCACCATCATCACAGGGGCCAGCATGATTAATGCGGAACTCTCCATCAATCTGGCGGTAATCCGCTCCATGGCCTGCCCTTCTGATGTGTCGATCTTGCACCGGCGAAAATGGTGTTCCAACATCACATATTCCAACTGAGATAGAAGCCCCGCCCCCAAGCCCCAATAACCCGATAACAGCTTGAGATGGCTGCTCCAGTGAAACCCCTCATACAACATGCCATGCAGTAGTGAGGCAACCACACCGGCTGCCAGCCAACTCCAAATTGAGAGAATAAAGCCATGGCGGGTAATGTTTCTATTGCTTCTGGAAGCAGGAAACCAGTGATAGAGCGTCTCCCGGAACAGAACCTGAAATATCCATACCAGCGCCAAGCCGGAGAGAACACGGCTCCAGGTTAAGGTATCAATGAATGGGCAGACCACTTTTCCGTAAAAGCTTAGAAATAGTGCCGCCAATCCAGCCAACAAATGCAATCTAACGCGCAAGGCCAAGCCCACATCCCTCAATGTAAGCATTTTGGTTTCATGGATATGGCGCACGGTATTCTGCATGGGATACTCCAGGATAAATGTGGAAAGTCACAGCAAAGGGGCTGTTCAATTTTCTATTCCCCCCTGGTCGCCATCTACTCCCAATCGTCCACTTCCTGTGCCACCTCCTGTGGGTTAGCTGGTGAGAGGTCAGCAGACTGCAAGACCGCAAACTTCAGGCCCCCAAATACGATACCGGAGGAAATCATCAATACCGTCAGTCCCAACCAGATGTTGCCAAGACGGGGCCCGTGTTTGACGGTTTCGACTTCCACAGCTTTGAAGCCGGTAATCATGGGACGGATCAAGTTTTCCTTCAACCAGATCAGATAAATCAGGTTAACCACCACGTGGATGGCCACCAAAAGCAGCAGCATACCCGCCCAATCTCTGTGGATCTGCGTCAAGAATTCAGCCTGTGGAGACGTTATCCAGTGCGCCAGAGGTGCATCAAAATAAGAGAAATCATCCTCTTTGGTGAAGAGACCAATGGTGGCTTGTGCGCCGGTTGCAAAAAGCAGAGCCAGGATCATGAAGGCTCCTGCCGGATTGTGGCCGACCTCATGGCTCTTCTGCCCCCCGAATAAGCCGCGAAGATAGGCAATAGCAGCCCCTGGACCACGCACAAAGCGGGCAAATCGGGCCGTCTCTCCACCGATCACACCCCACACCATACGGAACAGAATCAGCACCAGAATCCATTGACCGCATAGAGCATGGGCATTCATGTCAGCCTGTTTAACGAAGTACCAAGCCAGTACCACCAATGCCACCAGACTCCAATGAAAAAGCCGGGTGGGCAGATCCCAAACCTGGATTATTTCGGTCGCTTTCATAGGGCAGCTCTCACGTAGATGCTCTCCGCACCCCCCGGTATGGAACCAGGGGGATATGGAGAGCGGGAATACTCAATCAAGGTGCTACTTTTTTTTGTCGCGAAATGTTTCGTGACACCCTTTGCAGGTTTTGCCGAGCATACCCATGGCCGGCCCCATCTGGCCCCGCTCGCCGGATGCGGCAGCACGCTTTAGGGCTTGGGCCCGCTCAACCATGGTATTCAGACCCTTCTCGAATTGATTCCACTCAGCCCACACCTTGGCATTGCTGGTGGTTTTGACGGTGGCCCCCGGTGTTGGGCTCTTGTAGGCCGGTATGCTGAGCCGCCCCATCAAGGCGATCCCGTGGGCAGCCCGTTTCAGAACCTTGGGGGGTAATTGGCACTTCCCTTTCATATAACATCCCAAGGTGCCCATGTGGGCCGCTGTTGCTTTCATTAAATCTTTCCGATAACGAACCTTATGGTCTGCCTCCTCATTTGCTTCCAGTCCGAGCGGCAATAAGAACGTAGCCAGAATCAAGGCCGTTATCACGCCTATGCGTCGATTGATGTTCATAGCTCCTCCATATCAATGGTTATACGATGTGATCGTCATCATCATCGCGCTTGATAGGATCTCTATTCAAGGAAGTGTTCGTCATCTGTAATCGTCCACTTAAAAATCAATCCATCCGCTGTATCAATGGGAGGGTGATGCGGGGGGTTCTGGTAGCTACGCGCCAAAGCGCCACCAGGATACGCCGCCCTCTCTCAGCCCGTCATACACAAAATCCGACCACGTCTCGACTCTTGATTCTACAGCAAACGACATGATACATTGTTGATGGGGAAAGCTATTTTGCATCCATCCTCCTTCATACATTTAAGCACCATAAAGATGCCGATCACATCTCTCACTTGAACGGGCCATAAATCAATGAGCCGTATCTGTCTCTATTACAGGGCACTCCCGGAACAGGATCGCTGGATCCCAGGTGATCGTCATATCAGACCCTATATCCGCCGTCTTATTCGTGGACCACAAAAACTAGGCGGCGTGGATTGGGTATTTGTTAACCTATGCAAGGGGCTTGATCAATTAGGGATCCCCTATGAGGTGAATTTACCCTATGAAGACCTTCGGGCCGATGACCGTATCGGCTGCCTGGGAAAAGGGCGTAACTGCCTGGATGGATATGACCGCCCTTTTCCAATCCTGGCCGGCATCGGCTTGATGTCGCATCCTCTGGATTGGCCTGAGCTTTTCACAACCCATCCCATTGTGCGCTACTTGGCTCATTGCGAATGGGCACGCAGCTTCATCCAGCCATTCATGCCGGTCCCTTGCGACCTGTGGCCGGTTGGTATTGATACAGATTTTTGGGCGCCTCCCGCTAAACAGAAAGAAAAAGAGTTCGATATTCTGATCTATAACAAACTGCTTTGGAATATTCCGCAGATGACCGCTTCCTTTTTGGATCCCATTCGAAATGAACTTGCTAAAAGGAACCTTAGAGTAAAAGAACTTGTATGCGGTAGCTACACGCTAGATCAGTACAAAGAGTATCTTCAACAAAGCCGCGGGCTTCTATTTATAAGTGCACACGAAACCCAGGGACTTGCTCTTCAAGAAGGTATGGCATGCGATGTTCCCGTATTGGTTTGGAATCCCGGAAAGATGCAAGATCCACAAAGATTTTCGTGGAATCTCCCAGATATTGATTCAGAAACGGCCCCGTTTTTTGATGAACGATGTGGAGAACAGTTTATAGGTGGATTGGATTTTGCCGGCCAGTTGGATCGTTTTATGGAAAAGCTGGACCAACATCAATATGCGCCACGCGACTACATGCTTGAGAATCTAACCTTGAAGAGATGCTCGCAACATTTTGTTGATCTTCTGGATCAGGTACAGGCAGAACAGCAATAATCCAACCAGAGGTGGTACCCATTTTTAACGCCGTTTTATGGTGCTCGTCAAATGGCGAGATAGCTGAGAAATCAGGGGGATTGCGTTAACCGAAAGCGCGTCAGGCGTTTAATGAGACAGATGGGGTTACAGTCTATCTACCAGAAGCCCCGCACAACAAAGCGCCATCCTCAACATCCTGTTTATCCGTATCTCCTGCGGAATCTGGTGATTGATCGGCCCAATCAGGTCTGGTGTGCGGACATCACCTATATTCCCATGCGGCAGGGTCTATTGTATCTTGTGGCGATTATGGACTGGTATAGCCGTCGTGTGCTGTCATGGCGACTGTCCAATACCATGGAGCCAGATTTCTGTGTTGAGGCCCTGGAAGAAGCTCTGGAGCAGTTTGGAAAAACAGATATTTTCAATACAGATCAGGGTAGCCAGTTCACCTGCCCAGCGTTTACCGACGTGTTGAAGGGAGCCGGTGTGCGGATCTCCATGGATGGGAAAGGACGCTGGATGGATAATGTCTTTATTGAGCGGCTTTGGCGGTCCTTAAAATATGAGTGCGTCTATCTCCAGGCCTTCGAAACAGGATCTCAGGCGCGAAAGGGACTGGGAGATTGGATTCGCTTTTACAATGAAGAGCGCCCTCATTCAACACTGGGTGGGATAACCTCTGATCAGGCATATAGCCAATCAGACTATCAAAATGCGGCATAGTTTAGATGCGAACTCCACCCATCAATTGCCGCTGACCTGTCCCGCTAATGGGGTCCACCTCTCTTCTCTCTATTGGCTCTCGCGAAAATGGGCCCATTGCTCTTTTCCTCCCCGATTTTCTAAATAATGTACCAACGCCAATACAGCCTTGCGATCAAATTGAGCGCCCCCTTGCTCAAGCAGACGGTTTGCAGCATCTTCAAAAGAGAGTGCATTCCGGTAGGCCCTCGGGCTCACCATGCCGACAAAGGTATTGGCAATCGCTACAATTCGCGCTGGTCTAAGTGTCTCCTCCGAGGCCATATCCCTGACATCATTTCCATCCAAAGCTTTCCCAAGCTGGCGAATGGTATCGACAACCGGTCCTTCAAAGTCCACCTGCTGCAAAATATCGGCACTCACCTGGATACTGCCGGCTAATAGCTCCTTTTCATCTTCGCTTAGCTGATCGGTTTTCGTGAGAATCTCGGTGGGAATGTAGATTTTCCCCAAATTCATGAGCCGCCCTGCCAACTCAAGGGTCGAAATCTCCTCGACAGGAAGTCCCATCTCCTCGCCTACGGCACGCGACACCTGTCCAACGCGTGCAGAATGATTGGCAGAGAATGGATCCCGTCGATCTACGACGCTTACCAATGTCTCCACCAGCTGCATCAGTCGCTCCCCTGCCTTCTCCTGTTCCCGAGTCAACTCGGTGATGTCATCCAGCACCATTAACACCGACTGGGGATTATTGCGATTCGCCGCCAAAGGGGTGTGACTTGATTTAATGACCCGCTTCCCCTGGGGCTCTTCAAAGCATTGAATGGTGGTAACAGCCTTATGCTCTTCAAAAACCTTCCCGTTGATCGCAGCATAGGCTCCGGCCTTCACAGGTCCGGCTATGGCCGCCATGGTTTTGCCCTTCATCTCCCTTGGGTGGAGTTCTACCGCATGGGCGGCCGCCATATTGGCAAACGTGTATCGCCCCTCCCCATCCAGCGCGATAATTTCTGTGGGAAGCGTGTCGGTGAGCACCCTTAGAAATTGCGTTAGATTTTCAAAACGCTCAGCTGTCATGCGATATTTGGTCGCAGCTCGGGCAGAACGTACGGATGTTCCGTGCCGCCAGACTGCAATGATGGTGACGGTGACGCCGACAATTAACAGCAGAAACGCCGTTAAGGTCGTGGTGTGATGTTGTTCAATCTCCGTCAGAGCCTCTTCCCTGCCAATCGTACGCATGAGTAGCCATGGGATGCCTTCAATCGAGCGGGAGGTAACCAAGACCTCGCGACCTCCATAGTCTCGTTTGATGGCAAATTCGCCTGGTTTTTCCAGCGCAAAGGAGGCCGCCAGACGCGGCGTGTTCAGATTTAAGGAGTGGGCCAGAGGAGCCTTGGAGGTTCGCGTGGGTGAGAGATAGTCAATCAGCGAATGGCGTTTTGCAATCAGATGGTTCTCAGCTGTTTTGCTGTCATCTCCCGGCTGCACAAGGCGTGAATAAAGAGATTTCTCCATGGGGCGTAGCCCAATTACAACCCCTAACCCCGGCCCATTCGTATCATCCTGGATTCCATAAATGGGCAACGAAAAGCCAAACAACGCCTGACCCGCCTTGTTTCTAAATGGGCTGACTATATGGGGTTCTCCCTCGATAGCCACATTCAAAGCATGATCAAGGGGCGCACCTTCGGCGAGAGCGATCCCCGAGCTGGCAACAACATTCCGATGTTTATCCAATACAATCAGACCACCGGTCATAGGTTGATGGTTCACATTCGCGACACCGGTACTGTTCGAATATGGTGGCAAAAAACCACTCCGTTCAGCCGTTACCATAAGCAGGTTGCTGAGATATCCCGCCTGGGCGGCTCCATCCGTTACCTCGTCTTGTCTCCAATCGGCTTCAGAAAGCTCAGATAGATA
Organism: Magnetococcales bacterium; assembly: GCA_015233785.1. GTDB lineage: Bacteria > Pseudomonadota > Magnetococcia > Magnetococcales > JADFWT01 > JADFWT01. The sequence continues at coordinate 6,734 of JADFWT010000008.1, read as the reverse complement.
GATTCTCAACGATTGGTTTTCGCTGATATCCTCAACGATTCTTCTCTGCTCCGACACCCACTCCGATACCGCCTGTGCGCGACTCTCCGCCACGATACTCAGACGCACCTGCCATTGCTGCACGGCCCTCTCCCGCTCTTGAGCCACATAACGAAAGGCAAAATAAACACCCAACATCGTCACAATGGTAAGTATACCCAAGGCCAACAGGATCTTCCGAAAGACCAAGCGCTCCTCAGTTTCTTCAGCCTGAGTTTCTGGAATCATTTTCCTCTCCTACACGTTGGGGCGCATCTTGATTGACCCATCTTATGCAGATCGTTACCATGGCAACATCGTTCTGTTGATACACGACCATCATCAATCTCAATCATTGCTTCCATGAAACGCGACCTCTATGCGTCTACCTTTCTTCAATATTCTCTACCCGCCAAAGCAAAAGGGACTAAAATCTGGTTACAGACTTTGGATCTGGTTGGTATTGCTTGGGCTTCTAACCGCAATGCCGGGAACCGAGAGCTGGGCGAAAAGGCAAAAACGGGCCAAGCTGTTTGGGGCTCGTGAGACGCGCTCCAATAACATTAAACCATTTAAAAAATGGCGCGGCGCCCTGGATCGCTACACGAAGAAAAAGGCGCTTCAATCCGGAAGCTGCAAAGAGAATCTGTTCAATAAATGCCACTACCAGAAATGGAATGCTTTTCTGGACAAAATCCGCAATAAAAAGCCTGAGGAGCAGATTCGAGACGTCAATACCTATTTCAACGCTGTTGGCTACATCACCGATCAAAGAAACTGGGGGGTAAAGGATTACTGGGAAGCCCCCGATGAATTTCTGGGAAAAAAGGGTGATTGCGAAGATTTCTCCATTATCAAATATCTCTCTCTACGCCGTCTCGGCTTTAAGGAAAAGCAGCTACGTGTGGTCACTGTACAAGACACCAATCTACAAGTTGGACACGCTATCCTGGCCGTCTATCTAAACGATCGCATCTTAATATTGGATAACCAAATCAAACAGGTGGCGGATCACACCAGCATTCACCACTATCGACCAATATTCTCCATCAACGAGAAATCATGGTGGCGACATCGCGTTGCAAAAACACCCTCAAGGAGATGACTCCAGCTATCCGTATATCGAGATAGATCACTTTTTCTGTGGTACGGGCTCCTTAAGATTGAACGTTGGAATTTCGAATACGCCTGGTGTTCCCATGACAATGCGCAACAGATCCATCTGGTTGGTCGCTCCAACCTTTTTGCGAATTTTATCCATCTGACTTTTAACCGTATGGGCGCTTACGCCTCTGAATTTGGCAATCTCCGGGATAGGGCGACCGCTCTCCACCATCATCCCCAAAACTTCTGCCTCGGATTCTGTAAGACCGAAGAAGCGCTGCATGGCCTGACAAGATGCCACCCGCTGAATTTCATGATCGTGAATCGCCAGAATGACCAAATTAAACACTTGCTGATTCTGGGTCAGAGCATAGGGGTGAAGCATCACCGAATAGGGGCGGGCATCCGAACAACGTGAAATCGCCATCGCGCCAGTCAAAGCAGTGTGAGTCACCGAAGCACTGATCTTATTAATCAATCGCCCCAGCTCTTTCTCTTCCGATGAAACATGCACACAAAAAATCTGATCTTTATCGGCATATAGACCGTCCTGTTGTGCCATCATGGCCTCTGCCAGACGATTGACCGAGCAGATACGTCTGGAGCGATCCACCAATACGATGCCATAGGCACTTGTGTGAATCACAGAAGAGGCAGACATGGCTAATTTGAGAGCCGCTGCATGAATTTGCTGGTGATCAATTCGAGGAATCATGGCGTCCTATATAATGTCGTCCTCATCCAAAATTTGAAGAGTGTTGTCACCTTGGCGCATTTGACGCCGATGGCTTAATTTATTGGTCACGACTTCCGGCAAATCGGTGTAGTTGATCACCTCTTTTTTGACCAGAATATCGATTAAATCCTCAATGATGCGTACCATTTTATGGTCGGTATGCATCAGGTTGACCTGCGATGAAGTTCCTTCCGCTGATGCAGAGTCACCAACCACCAAACGCACTACTTCAGGATGACCAGCAGGCAGAACTTCATCATGCCCCTCTTGGGGATTGGAAGAGATGGAGACCACCCGGTTGTCGTCATCGCGCATAACATAAAAATGCAATCCCATCTTCTCACCTTTCACGTAGCGCTTTATGTTGCGCTCTGAGAATCGGTTTCATCATATATTCCAGTACCGTTTTCTGTCCGGTGAGAATATCTACTTCCGCAATCATGCCTGGAATGATAGGCAAGGGCTTGCCCTCTTTGTCGTGCAGGAACCCCTTGGTAGAGACCGTGATTTTATAGAAGCCTTCGCCATTCTCATCGATGACGGTGTCAGCGCCGATCTTTGTCAGCTCCCCATTGAGACCACCATAGATGGCATAATCAAAGGCAGTAATTTTAACCGTAGCCTTTTGGCCAGGGTGGATAAAAGCAATATCCCCTGGACGGATCTTGGCCTCAATCATCATGCTGTCGTCGTGGGGTACAATTTCCATCAACGGCTCTCCAGGTTGCACGACCTGGCCGATGGTTGTCAGCTTGATCTCCTTAACCGTACCCAGGACAGGTGAGAGAACCTCTGCTCGTTTAATAATATCTGCATCTCCGGTGAGTTTCTCGGTGAGCGCCTTCAGGTTGACGGAGACTTCGTTGAGCTCGGTAATGGCATTGGTCTGAAAGGTGGAGCGGACCTGGATGATCTTCTGATCAATCTCCTGCAGCTCAGAACGAGATCGTTGAATACCCTTTGATGCCGCGTTGATTTCACCTTCGTTGGCATTCTTCTCCTTGAGCAGTCGTAACAGTTCTATTTTAGGTGCGGCATTACGCTCCACCAGAGGACGAATAATACTCAACTCCTGGGTGATGAGTTCTTTGGCGCGTCGATATTGGGATAAGCGGTTACGATACTCAGAAATCGTCTGCTGCTTCTGCTGCTTCTGTCGATTCAGGACAGAGATGGAGCCCTCCAGCTCTGTAGCACGCGCCTTACGTAAATCCATCTCCTGCCGGATCAGCTCTGGGGCCTCTTTTTCTACCACATCGGGAAACTTGGGATCGGCTTGATCGATCTCACCCTGAAGCCGTGCCGCAACGGCCATGAACGAAAGCTGTTTGGCCTTATTCTCCTGAAAAGAGGATTGAAAACGCGTGGCCGCAATACGTAGCAGTGGTTGGCCCTGTTTGACGATATCCCCTTCCTTGACCAGAATCTCGGAGACAATGCCGCCTTCCAGATTCTGGATCACCTTTAGCTGGGAAGAAGGGATTACCTTCCCCTGCCCTGTTGTGACCTCATCCAACACCGCATAGTGTGCCCATATGAGTGCCCAGGTGACAAAAATAACGATAGAGAACAATAGCAAGCTGGCAACAAGACGAGGTGGCCGCATCACCGCCAAACGCAGCTCTCGAACATAGGCTGTTTCATCCGCTTGGCTCATGCCGCTGCCCCCTTTCGCGGTTCCGAAAGCATCAGTTTCCCGCTTTTCAGGGCCTCCATAACCTGCGCACGAGGGCCATCCGCCACAATGCGGCCGGCATCCATTACGATGATGCGATCCACAAAGCTAAGCAGAGAGGCGCGATGGGTGATAAGCAGCATGGTACGGTCCGACAGATAGTCCCGAAGCTGGTTACGGAGCTCCTGCTCGGATTTGGCATCCATGGAGCTCGTCGGCTCATCCATCACCAGAATGTTTGGTAGTCGAAGCAGCGCCCGCGCCACGGTCAATCCCTGACGCTGGCCTCCAGACAGGCCGTCACCGCGCTCACCTACCGGCAGGTCATACCCAAGAGGATGCTGTTCAAGAAAATCCTTGATACCCGCCAATTCGGCCGCACGTATGACGGCTGCATCTTCCATAAATGGAGCAGCAGCCGTGATGTTGTCTTTGGCGGTTCCCTGAAAAAGAAAGGGATCCTGAGGCACATAGCCGATGTTACGCCTCAGATCAGCTGGATCGATCTGCCGCAAATCCACACCATCGGCCAACACCGTCCCTTCCGTGGGTTCGTAGAGTCCCAAAATCAACTTGGCAAGTGTGCTTTTCCCTGAGCCGATGCGGCCGATAAAACCGACACTTTCACCTGGATTAATCCTAAAACTGACATCCTTGAAAATATCCTGCTCGGTTCCGGGATAACGAAATGCCACATCACGAAACTCGATATCTCCCTCCAGCGTCGGACGGTGGAGATAGGTTTTGTCACTCGAACGCTCCACCGGAGCGGACATGATCTCATTGAGGTTCTTCAGAGAGGCCATAGACTGGTTGAGACGCGTGAGCAGCTGCGCCACCTGAGCCAACGGCGCGATGGCACGTCCACCCAACATGACGCTGGCGATCAACCCGCCCATGGTCAGCTCGTTGAGACCAATCAGATGCACACCGTACAGCATGACGCATACGGAGACGGTTTGCTGCACCCAACTGGTAAAATTGACACCGGATGTAGAAAGTGCACGGGATTTCTGACTGGAGGTTGCAGTGGCTCCAAGGGACTCTTCCCAAAGGCTGCGCATGCGCCCCTCAGCCCCCACCGCCTTGATGGTCTCCAGGCCATTGATGGTTTCCACCAACACGCCATGTTTAATGTTGGACTCTTTGAGATTTTTTCTTACCACGGACCGCAGGGGATACTGCAACAAAAAACCATATCCCAAAACCAATGGCACTGCAGCTATCAACACAACGGATACCGGCCCACTAATCAGCCACAATACCACCAGAAAGAGAAATACAAAGGGCAGGTCAATCACAGCCGCCAGGGTGGCGGAGGTGAAAAACTCCCGCAGGCTTTCAAACTCCCGCAGGGTGTTGGCGAACACGCCAGCTGATTTGGGGCGACCCGCCAGACGCATATCCAGCACCTGATCGAACAACCGGCTGCCCATAAGAATATCAGCTCGTTTACCAGCATAGTCGATGAAGAAGGCACGCAGGGTTTTCAGGATCAGATCAAATACAATCACCGTGAGTACACCAATGGCCAGAACCCACAACGTCTCCTGGGCATTGTTTGGAATCACCCGATCATAGACGATCATCACAAACATGGGTGATATGAGTCCGAACAGGTTGACGAACACCGCCGCCAAGACGACTTGGCCATAGATCCACCAATTTTGGCGTAACGTCCCCCAAAACCATGAGGAAGTGTCCCGCTTAGCCTCTTCCGGACGATCAAACTGGATGGTGTTTTCCGGCTGAATCAGGATGACATAACCTGACCAAAGCGCCTCTAGCTTCGCTACCTCCATATTTTCTATGCTACCGGCATGAGCCGGCAACATGATCTTGACCTCCTGTTTTTCGGTATCAATGTCCAGCAGCACCCCCGCCTCTCCATCCTCGAAAGGGATGACGATTGGCAATAGATCTGTGGAGATCTTCTTGAACTCTCTCGGCACAACGCGGGCTTTAAAACCATTCCGCTCTGCTGCTCGAACAAACATACGCGGTGAGAACCGCTCCCCAAATTCAGGAAGTCCGGTGCTTAACGCCTCTGCTGAGCGTGGCCGTCCATGGTAACGCGTCAAATGGACGAGGCACTCCAACAATGGATCCTCGGCATAAGAGCTGGCTGCCAGCTCTGTGCGCAACAAGGTACTGGTAGCTTCCTTCTCATTCTGATCCCTCGATGCTGCAACGTTTTCCTTGGGTACAGGCGGAGCGATCGGCTTTTTGGGAACCGGTGGAGCCTTCTCTATGGGGCTGGGCGTTTTAGGCACTGAACGCACGGCCTTGGGCTTGGGCTTGGGCTTTTCGGTGACCGACTTTTTGCGCTTGGGGTTTTCAGGCGTCGAGGAAATTGATTGCGGCTTGGACTTCTTGACGTTCTTCTCAATGGCCTTCGGCTTTGCAGATGTCAAAAGTCCGGCTTCGGGCTTTTCGATCAAAGGTGCCTTATTGGCGGCCTTTTTGGATGTCGGCAGAGACGATACTTCTGTCCGGTTGGCGGCAGATGTTTCAGAGCCTCTCTGTTTGTCTACGCGCTTCTCAGGATCGAGTTGCGATGTACGTTTAATCGGTTGGCTATCGGTCGGTTTAGAGATTGCGTCGCTGGTCCGAGGCTTTGTCGCAAGAGATTGTGAACGCTTGGTGCTGATATCTCTGGGTTGTCGATCTGATTTCTCTTCAGGTGTGCTTTTCCCGTTGCTGTTGACAACCGGCTCATCTCCGGGCGTTGACGCGTTGGAAAATCTATCTCGAAATTTATCAAAAACACTGGGTTTTATGCTATCGGATGCTTCACCTGAAGGAGAGAGGGTTTCCGTTGGCTTAGGCGGCGTGTCCGACTTCTCTTTACGGCGTTGCTTCTCTTCGGAAAACGATGGCTTACGGGGCGTAGTATCCAGCGCTGGCTTTTTATCCGCTTCTGCACTCGGTACCGGCTTCTTCGCATCCGATAACCCCTTGGCTGAATCCGCCGGATCCTCTTGGGGCAATGGAGCGGGTTGCGCCGCTACCTTTTGGTCGGCACCAGACGTTGGCTGGCGAGATGTTTTGCCCCGGAACCTATCAAAAACACTGGGTTTGGCGCGATCGGATGCTTCCCCTGAAGGAGAGAGAGTATCCGATCGCTTAGGCGGCGTGTCCGACTTCTCTTTACGGCGTTGCTTCTCTTCGGAAAACGATGGCTTACGGGGCGTAGTATCC
>JADFWT010000089.1 GCA_015233785.1 Magnetococcales bacterium | reverse complement strand
GTTCCTGGCGGGTCGCTTGGAGCCGGATCGCTGGCCCGCTCTGAATCCTGTGGGCGTCAGTGGACTCATGCGGCTGGATCAGAGTGCCGATCCCCCGTTGGTGATTGCCCGGCGCAGTTTGCATGTCACGCTCTATCCAGGCTGCTGGGAGTTCATGCCCTCAGGGGGGCTGGATGGCGAATCGATGCAGCCCGGTGGCGAACTGGATGTGCAAGGCCAGATTCGGCGGGAGTTTACCGAAGAGAGCGGCCTTGCACATCGGCATCTTACCCAGAGTCGGCCCTTCTGTTTTCTGTTTGATCCTCAAGATGGTGTGGGGATCTACGATATTGGGCTACTGTTACAGGTGCAGGGGGTCACCCCAGGAGAGATGGAGAGCCGGATCGGCTCCGGTGAGTATGACCAGGTAGTGGTGCGCCCCCTCTCAGAGATGCGCGCTTTTGTTCTGCATCAGGAGGGCGCTGTCGTGCCCTCGGTCCACGATCTGTTGGAGGGGGTTACCCGTTTTCAGGAGCGCTCCTTGGCCTTCTCAAGCATTTTCCAATAGACAATGGGAATCTTCATTAATTCGTGGATATCCAGCGTGAAAAACTCCAAATCCTCCATGGCGAGGTGACGTACATCGCCCTGATCGATCCCCAGAGAGAGTCGTGTTCCAAAGAAATCCCCTTCACCCACCAGACCCAGAGAGGCCCCTTGGCCATTGCTAATCTGTACGCACCCTTTACGCAACAGCCGCATTTCCGGCGCTGCATCCGTGCCGAACACCGAGCCGCGTGTGGCCATGCCCAGTGTCATGTTCTGTGCAATGCGGATCATGCTATCTTCCGCTACTTTTTCACTGAACAACCAAGTATGCCGGAGAAATTGAATCCGCTCAAAAATGACGCGCATATTTTCCAACAGGCCATTATCGTTAAGAAAACTCTGGAAAAGACGCGTAGGAATACGTAACACCGAACAGTGAGAAACCGCACGACAGGTGCCGCTGTATCGAGGCGTGTGCGTGAGCAGTGGGTTGAGATCCAGAAACGAGCCAAAGCCAAAGTGGCGCAGAAGATCCGACTCCTCCTCAAGATAAGCCACCGTACCCGATAGAATCATATCCACCTGATGGCAACTCCGCCCGCTGCGGTGGATAATGGTTCCGGCGTTGAACAGCTCCACCTGACAGTTAACCAGCATCTGCAACTGGTTGTGGGGCGTCCCCTTGAAGAGGGTAGAGAGAAAGTGATAGGCCCGCTGACGAAAATAGTTCTGATCGCTGGCGATGAGAATATCCAGGGCTCCAAAGGCCGACTCGGAGCCGATTTTCATCTCGTCGGTGGTCATCTTGCGGGCGATGTGGGCCATGATCAGCCGTTTGGAGGGATCCTGCCGGAAATCATCCGCTACGCCATGGATCATGCCGCCGCCAATATCGAGCTTTTTAACATCCGCCAAGCGCAGATAGTCCCGCTTCACCTTCTCCATGAACTTCTCCGGCACCTCATCCGGCCCGTCACCGGTCATGGCATCCAGTACCTTAAACGATGAGAGATCGGCCCAGTGGGCATAGGTTCGGTAGCCGCCGCCATCCATGGCCCGGAACATATAGAGATTGGTCTCCACCGGATGCGGGGAGAAGAGTGGCATCACCTCCAACCCCTGGTAGTTGTTCCACTTGTCGAACGCCAGATCCACGGTATCGAAAAAGCGCTCAAAGGCACCGGGCTCCATAGACATCAGAGCCTCAAATTTACGCTCAACCGATGCACGCACCAACGGCGTAGCAAAATATTTCAAGCGTCGCCCGGTGTGGATCAGTGCTGGTAATCCGGCAAAGTGATCATCGTGGGCATGGGTGTGAAATATTCCCTCTACTTCGCTGATGTCTATGCCCAGCGCCGTGAGATTCTGCATGGTGTTGGGCGGGGTATCTACTAGAAAAATCCGTCCCTGAAACATGACTATACTGCTCATGCAGGGGCGATTGACATCCCACCCATCCCCTTCACCGGTGTGGAGAACGGCAAAGTAGTAACGTTTAAAACGATGAAAGCCCATTGGATAGGGCAATTCATAGGTTTCGTTGGTGCCCAGATTGAGGTCTACCTCGGCGCTGTGTTCCCGAAAGATAAAGCGAAAACGGTTACGCCCTATCCGTTGTACCAGCGCCCCGTTACGAATCTCACGCGGTTGGTCCACCACCTCCAGGGTATCGATAAATGTGGCTGGACTGCGAATCTCACCAAAGGCGAATTTCAGCTTGATGCGCATCATGATGTCGGCGGTCTCTTCATCGACGCCGGTAGCCAGGATCTCCTCCTTGGTGAGAAGCCCGTAGTTACCGCGATGGATATAGTCCATCTGCGAGTTGACCTGATCGGCGGCTCCCATGATCATGGGCCTCTGGCCGCTGTTGTTGGGGTGGCCGGGGATGATCATCCCCTGGCGATAGAGCATGTGCAGAACCGGAAACTCGGCCAGATTGGCAAACGCACCATTCTGCACCAACTGATCGGAGAGCAGAATGACATTGGGGCCGGTCTCAAAGGTGACATCATCCTGAGTGACCGTTGTAACGAACCCCTTGCGCATTAAGGTCTTCACCACCTCACCCGGGCAGCCGCACAAAATTTTCAGACCCGCCTCCGGGATTTTGAGCCACATCACCCCCGGTGCCGCTTGAACCGGCAACAGATCGCCCATGGCATCCCGTAGGGCCTCCTGAGCACTCTGTAGCTCCGAAGTACGCTTCTGTATCTGGAGTTCCAGGGCGCGACTCTGATCGAACAGGGCCAGTTGAGCACGTACTCTGGCCAGCAAAATGGCTGGTTGGGCCGGTTTGCGGATATAATCCACACCCCCCAACTGAAACCCGACAGCCTGCTCCTCATCCTCCCCTTGACCGGTGACAAAAATCACGGGGATATGACGCGTGTCAGGATTGCTTTTTAGACGACGGCACGCCTCATAGCCATCCACCTCCGGCATGACAATATCCATCAGGATAAGATCAGGCGGGCTCTCCGACTCGGCCAGCGCCAGTGCCTCTTTGCCATTGCTCGCCTTGAGGATCTGAAAGTGGGGTCTCAGAATGTCGTCCAGAACCATCATAGTCAGTTGATCGTCATCGACGATCATGATTCTGGCGCTTGAATCACTCACGTTGGTACCCTCTTCCACACATCCAGTTTTTATTATGTTGCCTTTCGCTCCCGGCCCAGGGACACACCTGCTGTGATTCTACATGATTTCCCACTCGCCACGATAGTTGCGACAAGCACGTTGTGTTACGGTCTCTTCCCGACCATCGATCACGGCACGAATTTCGGCATCCCGGCATAGTTGACCATCCGGGCTTTGCGTGGCGCTGCGCGGGGTCACTTCATAGGCGGCCTGACTGTCGGGATTGACCCAGCTAACCGACTCATTGGAGCGGCCCGTCTCGTAGACATCCTTGAGACGCATCTGGTCCTCTTTGTCCATCTCGTTACCGAATATATACCCAGCCATGCCGCCGATGGCCGCGCCGATCAAGGCGTTCTGTTCACGGTTTTTCCCAGGTCCCAGCAACGAACCGATCAACGCGCCACCCAGCGCCCCAACACCGGCACCGGACTGGGCCTTATTTTGCGGTGCACAGCCGCTTCCCGCCAGCGCAACCACAAGAAGGACAATCACTGCTTTCCAGAAAGGTACAAAGGAACGATTCATGCTCAATCTCCTGTCAAAGTGCATCACAACCCACGCCAAAGGGCCATACCTATCCACATTATAAGGCCTGATTCAGATGAATAAGGCTTGTAGAGGCATAAAACTTGCTCTCCATATAAGGTTGGTAACCGTTCAGCATGGCTTGGTTCCCACTCGCCACGCCAACCACCCTGGAGACGCAACTGAACATCAACGACTATATAGCCTGCACGCACTGTGACGCCCTCTATCGTCGTAGTCCCCTGGAGCCCGGTCAATCCGCCATCTGTCGGGATTGTGGGGCCGAGGTGACTTGGGAGGGCGAAGGGCGTCATGAGGTAGTGCTGGCCATGGCCATCTCTGGTCTGATTCTATTTGCCGTTGCTTGTAGCTTTCCGGTGCTCTCCATTCAGGTGGGCAGCCAAATTGAGAGCAGCTCGCTGATCTCCACCACCCTGAAGTTGGTCCAGAGCGGCTTCTGGGGGTTGGCAGCCTCCATGGTTCTCTTTGTGATTCTCTATCCCGCGCTAACCTTTATCGGGGCTACGATTGTTATTGCCGGCCTGGAGCTTCTGCCCCCAAAACGCCGCCCCATACTGGCGGTTACGCTCCGTTGGGTCACTACTCTGATGCCCTGGAGCATGACCGGTGTCTACGTCATCGGCATTTTTGTTTCACTGGTCAAGCTGGCCAAAATGGCCGAGGTTATTCCCGGTGCTGCTCTCTTTGCCCTGATCGCCTTGATCCCCATCTCGCTTATGTTGCGCACCCAACTAAGCCGAGAGACGCTTTGGAGGCGGCTGGAAGATGCCTGACCATCCATGGCCCACGAGGCAAACAGAGCCTGCCGACCAGCGTCGGACAGCGGCCCGATGCGGCCTCTATATCTGCCACGTCTGCGGACGCCTGTCGGCTCCGGCGGATGCCCTGAGACGGCGTCATGGTCTGGCCTGCCCCCGTTGCCGGGCCGCTCTGCATCCTCGCAAGCCGGAGAGCCTGCACCGCACCCTGGCGCTGCTGGTTACGGCCGCCGTACTCTATCTGCCGGCCAACTTGCTGCCGGTGATGACCATCTCCCGATTTGGTCAGGACGAACCCACTACCATCTTGCAAGGTGTGCAGGCCCTCATCGCTGCTCAGCTATGGCTGCTGGCGGTGGTGGTCTTTGCCGCTAGTATCGTTGTGCCGATGCTGAAAATCAGCACCCTCGGCTATCTCATCTGGTCCGTTCGCACCGGAGAAAAAAACCGTCGCCGTGACCGAACCCGACTCTATCATATCGCCGAGTCAGTGGGCCAATGGTCGATGGTGGATGTGTTTCTGGTAGCGGTATTGGTTTCGCTGGTGGATCTTGACTTTTTGGCCGTTATCACCCCCGGACACGGGGCCACCTTTTTTGCTGCCGTGGTGGTTCTCACCATGCTGGCTACCCATGCCTTTGATCCCAGGTTGATCTGGGACGCCGCCGAGAGCTCATACCATGAACAATAAATCCCTGGATCAGATGGAAGATGAACGCCACCCGGAGCTTGAGATACGCGCCAAAAGAGGTATCTCTCTGATCTGGATCATCCCGCTGGTAGCCGCCCTGACGGCGCTCTGGTTGGTGGTTAAGACCGTCAACGAGCAGGGGCCTACCATCACCATTAGCTTCAAGGAAGCCCGCGGCCTTATGGAGGGCAAAACCCAGATCCGTTATAAAGATGTTGAGATGGGTAAAGTAACCTCGGTGGTGCTCTCCCCGGACTACCGGGAGGTGGTGGTGACGGCTGAGATGAAACCCCAAGCGGAAAAAATGCTGGCAGCCAACAGTAAATTCTGGGTGGTAAGACCCCGCATCAGTTTGCGAGAGGTGTCTGGTCTTAACACATTGCTATCAGGAGCCTATATTGAGATGGAGCCTGGCCAGGGACCCGCCAAGAAACAGTTTAGCGGCCTGGAGCATCCCCCCATGATTCGCTCGGATCAATCGGGCTCAAAATTTACCCTGCGATCCAGTTCTCTGGGCTCCATCTCGATTGGAACTTCGGTGCTGTTTCGCGATCTTCCGGTGGGAGAAGTGGTCTCTTACGATCTCTCCAAATCCTCAAATTTCGTCAATATCCATGTCTTCATTCACTCTCCTTTCAACTGGCTAGTCAAGAAGTCCACCCGTTTTTGGAAAATGTCCGGCATGGACTTCACCATGGATGCCGAAGGGGTGCGCCTCAAGACCTCCTCACTGCCGCAACTACTCACGGGCGGTATAGCCTTTGATTCGCCTCTCTCCGCCGTTAGTTCGCCGCCTACCGTGGATGGCGCCATTTTTGCGCTTCACGAAAGCGCCGATATGATTCAGGAGGCATCCTATAAAGAGAAAATTCCGGTGGTGATGTTCTTTGACGGCTCGGTGCGGGGCCTTAAACCCGGCGCACCGGTTGAGTTCCACGGCATCAAAGTGGGCAAGGTGGTCAATATCCATCTGGAGATGAATCTGGAGAAGGAGCTGATCCGCATTCCGGTGATTGTTCATATTGAACCAGAGCGGTTTGAGGGGCTTGAGACTCCGGGTCAGGATAAAAAGACACCCGACTCCATCATTGCCAAAATGATTGAGAAAGGATTGCGTGCCCGACTGAAAACCGGCAGTCTCATCACCGGGCAGCTCTTTATTGATCTGGAGATGAACCCGGAAAGTCCGGTGAAACTGGCAGGGGTCACGAAGATACCGGAGATTCCCACCTTGCCCTCTACACTGAACGAAATTACCGCCTCACTCAGTCGGATGGCCAGCCGTATCGAAAACCTGCCTCTGGATGAGATCGGACAGGAGACCCATCAGACGCTGGTGCAGCTCGGCTCGGTGCTGGAGGGGATGGATCGGTTGGTGCGGGCTCCAGAGACACGGGGCACCATCAAAAATGCCAACCGACTGATGAAGAATCTCAACAAGAGCATTCAACCGGTGGCGGGACGCATGGAGAAAATCAGTAGCACACTGGCCAACTCTCTCTCGGAACTGGAGCAGACGCTGGTGATGATCCAGAAGGTGGCCGGACCAGACTCCAAATTGCATCTGCGCATGGTGGAGGTGACTCGGGAGCTCTCCGACACATCCCGCTCTATCCGTGACTTTATCGACACGATGGAGCGCCATCCCGAGTCGTTATTAATGGGCAAAGGGGGCAACTAAGCATATGCATGTCAAGCCAAAACAGGTGACTCTGAAGCGTCTCAGCCGAGGCGTCTTGATGGTGGGCAGTGCTCTGCTTCTGGCAGCCTGTGTGGGGGAACGTTCGCCGCCCACCCGCTATTTCGGGCTGGATGCCATGGACCATGTTCAGAGCCAGCGCTCTGCTTCAGGAAAAGAGGCTGTGGGGCTGGCGATCAAACCGATTCATCTGCCCCGTTATCTCAACCGGCGGAACATTGTGGTGCGTCACGGTGAGAACCGTCTGGCCATGTCTCCGTTCCACCAGTGGGCCGGAAATCTCTCTGAAGAGATCGGCCGTGTCTTAACCATCAACCTGTCGACACTTCTGGATAGCCCCCGCGTAGCACAGCTACCGCAACTGGAGCTGGAGAAGCCTGATCTGGTGCTGGAGGTGGATATATTACGCTTTGAAGGGGAGAACCCTGACCGTGTGGTGATGTTGGCCCAGTGGCGTCTACGCAGTAACGATAAAAGCATCGCTTCACCGTTGAAGGTCTCCCTCTATGAGGAGCCGCTGGAGAAGCGCAGCGGCTATGCCCGTTTTCCCCGCGCCATGAGCAAGGTACTGGCCCGATTCAGTCGCGAGGTGGCCAACGTCGTGCGCCAGATGCACGTGAATCATTTATAGCCCCGTTCTTGCTGCTGCGCCTCTCTCTCACGCTCCTTCCGTTTGGCCCTCTTGAGGCGCTTGGCCTCCTTTTTTTCACGTTTTTTTCTGTCTCTCTGGCGCTCCCGATCGATCATCAGCTCCAGCCGTCCTCCAATGAGGCGGCTGATATTGAGATTCAGCTTGGCGGTGATGCGCGGGAAAAACTTCATCTGATGGGCCAAACGCCCGGCGTTGAGAATCAACACCTCCACATCGCTTACAGCTATGACATTGGCGGTACGGGGAATCGGGGCCACAAATCCCACCTCGCCAAACACCTGCCCCGGCCCCAAATGGGCCAGCACCTCGGCCCGACTGCCCAAATTGATATTAACCTCCACCTGGCCGCGAATAATCACCGCCATGGTCTGCCCCACATCTCCCTGGCGGATAATCGACTCGCCGGGTAGGAATTTCATGGTCTCGGAGATCAGTACCGACCGCTTGATCTGCATGGTGGTCATGTTTTCAAACAGCGGACAGCCGTGGCGTAACGAATCGGGCAGCTTCAGCTTTAGAATCTGATCAAGGCCGATGGTCTGTACCTGAGAGAGCAAAATAGGTGTCAGGAGAAGATCGGCAATCACCGCCATCATCAGCGCCATGGCGGCCAACCATCCAAATTGCGCCATCATGGCGAAATCTGACCAGAGAAATACCAGGAAGCCCCCCATCAGGGCCACCGATGTGGTGGTCACCGGAATCGCTTCACTAAGCAACGTCTTGCGAATGGCCAGGATATGGTGAGGCGAGCGGCGACGCTTCTCATTGAAGCGCATTAAAAGGTGGATGGTGTCGTCGGTGGCAACGCCGATAATGATCACACCAAGAATGCAAGAGGCGGGGTTAAGGTGTTCTCCCATCAGCGCCAGGGTTCCGTAGATAAACACCAGCGGCACCAGATTTGGTATCAGCGAAATAACCCCGCCTTTGAAAGAGGTAAAGAGCACCGACATCATCACAAAAATAATGCCGATCAATGCCGCCATGGAGTATAGCTGCTCCATCAAAAGCGACTCGGCCGCCTGGTTGGCCAGAAGATCATACCCCCACAGCTCTATCTTGAGATTCGGTCCGGCCATCTTTTGCAGTCGCCGCTCCAGATCCTTTCGCCACCAGTTGACCATGCTGGAGTCGTGCTGGCTGTGGCGCACCAAAATATCCATGTGACGATAGGTGGGCAGATCGACGCTTCCATGAAGCATTCCCTCGGGAATGCCGCTGAGATACTGCGCCAAAACCTCTTCTTCATCCGGCAGGCGTGGAGGGCCGCCAAACAACGTCTGTTGGCCGTAATGAAGCAGGTTGATGATCGACCAGGTGGAATCAAACTGACCCCCCTGCTGAAGCGAACTCTGGATCACTTCGGCCTTTTTTAGATTATCCAGACGCTGGAACGCCCCTGGATGGGGGGATGAGATCCGCACAAAAAAGCTCTTATCGCCGTAGAAATCGGCATTAAAGCGCTCCATCTCTATAACCAACCGAGTATTCCGATCAAAAAAGGAGAGCGGATCGTTAGAGATCTCAATTCGAGTGGCCTGATAGCCCATCAACAACACCCCGATCAACGCCGTAGCCAGAATGGCCATGGGGTGGCGAAAAATGAGAAACTCAAATCCCTCCATGATGACCCCAGGCAGGCCGCGCAAACGTTGCCCGCCATTTTCAATGCGAGAGGTGGTGCGCGGCCCGAAATAGGTCAGCGCCCAGGGAACAATCAGCACCGTGGCCACGCCGTTACAGACAATGGCCAACACTGCCGCCTTAGAAAAATCCCGCACCAATCCCATATCGCTGAACAGCCCGCCGGAAAATCCAAGCGCCGTCGTCAATGTGGTCAGCAGCAGAGGCAACACCATGCGCCGCATGGCCCGCCTAACCGATTTCCGTCGAGAGATCTGCGCGCGAAACTCTCGCTGTTCCAGATAGGCGGAGTAGATAAAGATGTCCTCGGTGGAGCCGATGATCAGTGCCAGGGCCGGAAGCATGGCCCCCAATAGGTTGATGGGCACCTCCATCAGCCCAAGTAGCCCCCCAGTCCAAAGCAGTCCCACCCCCGCAGTCACCAGGGGCAGAACCGCCACCAGCCAGTGGCGAAAATAGAGCAGTACCACGCCGATAAGCACCAACGCCGCCAGCGGAGCCAGCAAGGGGGTCAGTTTGATTCCACCTGGTCGATCATCAACC
>JADFWT010000088.1 GCA_015233785.1 Magnetococcales bacterium | reverse complement strand
ACCATTCCGTTGCAGAGTCTGCTGGAAAAATTTGGTCGTCATATGGCGCCGGGTTTGGTGGAGATGGGGGAGGCGCTTGGGATGGTGGATCCCCAGTGGGGCGCGCTGGATATTCTGGAGCAGTTGCCGAGAATAATTTTTCCCAAGCTTACCGAGCTCAATCCGGCCATGCAGGCCCCGGATATTCGCACGCTGCGACTGCGTCATGCCGAGGTGGCCATCGCCTATTTCTCCTCCATGAAATTTTGCGCGATGATGCGCGGCGTGATTCATGGGCTAAGTGACTATTATCAGCAGCCCATTGAGATCAGCGAGCCGGTTTGCATGCATCGGGATGCCCCCATGTGCCGGATGAATGTGAGTTTAAAGGATCCCGAGTGGCAGAAGTATGTGGATGTGCCAAGGGAGTTCGAGTCGGCCCGGAGTCGCATCGAAGAGGTGAAGTTTTTCAATCAATATCAAGGGGTTCCATTTGAGGGAACCGGTTTTGTTTTGGATTTTGCCGAAAATACGGCCATGGTGCAGGTCTCTGACCCGCTGCATATCAAGATGATGGCGCTTGAGAAGCGGACCCATATTGCCATGACCCATCTTCTGGCGGGTTTGTCGGCGGATGTGCTGGATGTCACGCCTGAGAATGGTCTGGCGCGCCTCAATAATATTCAGTTGACCGATGGTGGCGTAGGGCGTCGCGGACATGATCGCGTCAAGATGCAGAGTTCGGTGCGCATTCGCATGCGGGTTACCGGTCAGCCGGAGATTCACGGCATGCTTTCCGATGTCTCCATTGGCGGGTTGGCGGCGACTTTGGACAAGGCTGATGCACTCAATGAGATGTCTCTGTTCCATCCCATCCGGGTCGCCTTTTCACTGCTTCCGGCCGGTACGCGGAATCGTGGTGATTTGGGGCACTATGTGGCGGTGGACGGCAATGTATTGGATATTCGTAAACTATCTGAGGGCACGGTGATTCGCGTACTATTCGCCGCAATGCCGGAAGATGAGCGGGTGATGATTGAGACCTTTATCAAAGAGCAGGAGAAGATCGCCAAAGCTCACCTCATGAAAAAAAATCCCTGATAAGATCCCTCTGTCTGTGGTATTTTGAATGCCATTCAGAACAACGAAACAGTGTCACCTGCGTGGCATGCCCCTAAGGATTAAGTGGGGTGTTTTCGCCTGCCTGCCGTGCGTGGATTACGCGATTTTCGGTTCTGAATTCTTAATGATGGCATAAATAATGCACTATAGGGAAGTGTGAGGCTCTCTCCAATGCGTTGGAAGAGGGTGCTTGAGTTGAGATGAAAGTGGTGAAATCCACAGAGTTCCACCTAATAGATTCAAGAGGGTCCAAGAACATGTTGGAAATGCAGAGCGCTGGTGCCTACTCCTCCTCCCGCCGAGCCACCACCAAATTGACAGCCGCCGTATATGTCGGCGGGGCCTATGGCCTCATCATGCTCTCCATGATGTATGCGTTTGACGTCTTCTCCTGGATATAGAAATTGTACTGCTGATTGAGTCAAGCCTTGTCTGGTCGATAGATTAAGGTGTATCGGCCTTGGGGTGTGTGGCGCTGCGTGGTGGCTTCACGATACCTTTCAGTAGGGCATAGAGTGTCTGCATGTGTGGTGTCTCGACCTTGAGACGTTCGGCTGCGCGTGTGGCATTTCCCAGGATGGCCTCTACCTCCATTTTTCGCCCCGCCTCAAAATCCAGCAGCATGCTGGTGCGATAGGCTCGCATCTTTTTGGTGTCAGTCAGGTTGCGCCGCACAATATCCTCCTCCAGGGGGTGACCAGTGGCGGCGGCGATACTGCACACCTCCTGCATCACCTTTTCCGCCAGTTGTACCAGCTCCGGTTCGCCGAGAATCTCCTGAGTGTTCAGCCCGCCTGCCAGTACCGATATCGGATTGAACGGTGCGTTCCAGACCAATTTTTTCCATCTGGCTGTAATGATGTTATCGGTGACGGAGCAGGGGACATGGGCTTGGTTTAAAAGGTCTGCCAGTTCATCCACCCGTTGGGAATGACCCGAAGGGAAGGATCCGATAGCGACTCTTCCATAATCCTCATGATGCACATGGCCGGGTTTTTCGCGGCTTACGCAGATAAAGGCAAGCGCGCTGATAATCTCGTTATCTGGAAAAGCAGCGGCAATAGGTGCTTCAATCTCGACGCCATTTTGCAGCAGCATAATGCTGGTATTCGGTCCAACAACCGGTTTAATCATGGCTGGAAGGTCAATTTCCGGTAGAGATTTGAGTGTGACCATGACGATATCCGGGGGTGTTGGGCATTGTGCCGGGGTACGGTAGAGCTGTTCCGGTCGGAAATGTCTATCCCCTGCGATACTTTTGATATAGATTCCATAAGTGGCGATGGTGTCGAAGTCTGACCGGCATACCCCGGAGACCTTGGCACCGGCCTGTGCCAGACGTGCGCCGTAATACCCCCCCACAGCGCCCATACCCACCACCAAAATGGATGGGGAGTGAGGGCCACCAGGTAGCAGGGTTGGGGCATCGGCTTTGGGGTGAACTGAATCTATGGGAGAGTTGGGCATGAGAAGTCGTTCTTTCTTGGGGTGGTCCGTCGTTGTTGGCATGGTGGCGGTGTCCATGACGTGGTCAGGATCTACTTGGGCTGGGGATCCGGATAACGGCAAAGAGCTTCACGATGAAAAGTGTCTCTCATGCCATGCTGGAATGTTTAAAGGTGCCCCCTATAAAATCTATACCAGAAAAGAGCGCAAGAAAAAGAGTCTTAAAGAGTTAGGGGCCATGGTGGGGTTCTGCAATCAGCAGGTAGGTGCCCAGTGGTTTGATGATGAAATCACGGATGTGACAAGCTATCTTAACAAGACATTCTATCAATTCAAATAGTTGTGATTGCATAGGGTCAGATATGGACCACTATGGTCTATCTCTGTTGTTGGCGGGAAAGGTCATCGAAAGGGTGGGGTAATGAAGCGCGCATGGCGTCGATGGATCCCTGTGGTCCTGATCACCGGCTCTCTGCTGAGCGGTTGTACGCCGGGGGGATATTGGCGGGATCGCACACCAGATGCACCACAGACGGTGGCGGTGGTACCGCTGAAGGCCGATGTTAGCCATCTGAATGCCAAGCAGAAGAGGGTGTTACGGCTTCTCGTGGAGGCGGCCCGTCAGATGGACGCTGTTTATTGGCGTCAAACCTGTTGTGATCCCAGCCAACCTCCCATGGATGAGTCGGTGATTGCCGACCGGCGCTTTGGGATTCATTATGGCCCCTGGAACCGCTTTCATAACCATGCCCCTCTCTATTCGGGTGTGGCGCCTAAGCCGAAAGGGGCAGGGTTCTATCCGGCGGATATGGAGCCACAGGAGCTGGAAGCGGCGGTCAAGCTGAATCCCGAACTTGGTAGCCCCTATACCCTGGTTAAACGTAATGCCATCGGTTTGAAGGCAGAGCCGTATCACCTCGCCTATCGTTTACACCATGAGCGGGCCGCCGCTTATCTGGAGCAGGCGGCTGATTTGGTGGAGGAAGCCCCTTTTCGTGCCTATCTAAGGCTTCGGGCCAAGGCGTTACGCAATGATCGTTACCAGGCCAGTGACTTTGCCTGGGTGGGGTTGCGTAACAATCCATTGGATATCATCATCGGCCCCATTGAGAGCTATGAAGATGCCGTGCTGGGTGTCAAGACGGCCCACGAGGCGTTGGTATTGCTTCGCGATCCACGGTGGGAGCGCGAGCTGGGCCGTTATGTGGAGATGCTGCCGAGGTTTCAGCGAGAGCTACCGGTAGCGGCCCGCTACAAGCGAGAGAAACCGGGTTTGGATACCGATCTTGCTGCCTATGACGTGCTGTTCCACGCCGGACAGGCCAACAGCGTACCCAAGGCCATAGCCATCAATCTACCCAATGATGAACAGGTGCAGTTACAGAAGGGGACCCGGAGTCTTCAGCTTAAGAACGTCATGCGGGCCAAGTTTGACACCATTGTGGTCCCAATGGCGGCGCAGATGGTTCAGGAGGATCAGCGATCCGAGGTAAACTTTGAATCTTTCTTCTCCAACACCATGCTGCATGAGTTGGCCCATGGGCTAGGCATCAAGCACACGCTGGATGGCCGCACGGTGCGCAAGGCACTAGGCGCCAAGGCCATGGCCTTTGAAGAGGCCAAGGCTGATCTGGTGGGGCTGCATCTGGTTAACCGGCTTCGGGATCGCGGCGTTTGGAGTGCGGCTCAGTGGCGCAAGAGTCATATCACCTCACTGGTTTCCATTTTTCGTTCGATTCGTTTTGGAACCACCAGTGCCCACGGGTTGGCCAACCTGATGCGATTCAACTACCTCAGCGACAAAGGGGTACTGCAACGGGATGGAGATGGACGCTATCGGGTGCAACTGGAGCAGGTGGCCAAGGCGGTGGATGAGATGGCAGGGGAGATTCTTACCCTCCAGGGGGATGGGAACCACGGTGCCATCACGGGGTTTCTTGGCCGTTATGGCCAGGTTGGTTCCAGCCTGGCAGAGGATCTTGAAGCGATGCGCCGTGCCGGCCTGATGGAGGATGTGGCGTTTGTACAGAAGATGGAGCTGTTAAAGGGACTCTAGGGTTGCACGAGGCGATACGGAATTAGCTCTGTCACTCGATTGAACTTAGAAGCTCACAAGGTTGATCCATGCGGTTTCCCATCTGGTCCATATAGATGGATCCATGTGGTTTCCCAGGTGGTCCATGTCCAAAACTTGAGGCTGCCGAGCAGTCTGAGACCATTAATACTGCACATGAATATTCCGCACTGGGATGCCCCGTTCAGCCATGAACGCTTTAGCTTCCGCAGGGGTCTGTTGCGTGAAATGCAGAATACTGGCCATGGCCACCGCAGAGGCCCCGCTCTCTTGTATGGCTTGGCAGAGGTGCGCATAGTTACCAGCGCCACCTGAAGCGATCACCGGAATAGAGACTGCTGCTCGTATGTTGGCGATCAGCGGCAGGTCGTACCCCTCCATGGTGCCATCCCGCTCGATAGAGGTGATGAGAATCTCACCGGCTCCAAGTGCTTCCAGTTCTTGACACCAAGCATCCGGGCTCTTTCCTGTAGGCTGAGAGCCGCAGTGGCTGAAGCACTCGTAGCGCCCATCCTCGTGCAACCTGGCATCGACACTGGCCACAATGCATTGGCTGCCGAATCGCTCCGAGGCTTGCCGAATCAACTCGGGATGGGCATAGGCCGCGGTATTAATGGCCACTTTGTCTGCTCCGGCTAAGAGCAATTGCCGGATGGTCTCAAGATGATCGATACCGCCGCCCACTGTGAGAGGGACAAAACACTCGGCGGCCAACTCTTCGATAGCCTGATAGTCTGGTTCACGCTGATCCACGGTAGCGGCTATATCCACCAGGATCAGTTCATCCACATCGCGGGTATTATAGACCTTGATGGCTGGCATCACCGTGCCAACCCGTCGCCAACTGTCAAAGCCGACCCCTTTGACCAGTCCCAGGTTTTTCCAAAGTAGTGTGGGTATGACGCGGACTTTGAGCA
Source organism: Magnetococcales bacterium (assembly GCA_015233785.1). Taxonomy (GTDB): domain Bacteria; phylum Pseudomonadota; class Magnetococcia; order Magnetococcales; family JADFWT01; genus JADFWT01. The sequence continues at coordinate 4,199 of JADFWT010000088.1, read as the reverse complement.
TGGTTTCCCTCAACGCTACATGGCAAGAAAGTTACGGATCAGTTGGAAGCCGAATCGGGAGCTTTTTTCCGGGTGGAACTGGGTGCCTACAATGGTGTCACGGGCAAGGACCGATGTGATCCCTCCGCAGTATGGGGTCGTGGCGGCAGCGTGCTTCGCTTGGTCCGGCACCATGTGAAAACTATGCACAAAATAGAAATCAGAGCCAGCGTGGATATTCTCCAGCAGCGGATGGGTGTGGTCCACCGGATGGACCTCATTCCATCCCACATGGGGAATCCGTTCATCGTCAGCAGTGGGCGTCATGCGCACCACCCGGCCAGGAATCAAGTCCAATCCAGGGACATCACCGCCTTCGGAACCGGTGGTCGCCAAAAGCTGCATGCCCAGGCAGATGCCCAGAAGAGGTACGCCATCTTCCAGCGTCGCTTTGCGAATTGGCTCCACCCATCCCGCATTCTTTAGCAGTTGCATGCCATCTCTAAAGGCCCCAACGCCAGGCAGCACCACATGGGCCGCATGGGCCAAATCCTTGGGATCACGGGAGATAAACAGCTCATGGGCGTCGCACTCCTCAAAAGCGCGCCGTACTGAGCCGAGATTGCCGATGCCGTAGTCGATAATGCAGACGCTCATGGGTTGTCGTCGTTAATTTTGGTCAGGTTGCCGCGACGGTCCTTGATGAGTTGGCCGCGGGCATTGGTTTTAAAAATTTTCTTATTGGTAAAGCGATCACACACCTTGATGAACTGATCCAGTGTCATATCCAGCGGCTCCAGAATCGCCTCAATGGGTTTGCCTAGATAGGTCCAAGGGAATTTGCCGTCGTGCATCTTCACCAGTTCCAGGGCGTCTTGGCGGGTGATTCGGCCTCGCCGGGCATGTAGACAGGCGATGTCAGTGGCCCGCCCAAAGCCGAACTTCAGGAACTTGAAGTAGTCATGAATACCAGTCTGGTGGTTGTCCAGGTTTTCATAATTCACCACAGAGCCTTCCACTGTGGTGGATAGGGTCTCAAAGCCGTGGGCCTGGGCCAGAAGGGCGTTGGCATAGCCGTCCCAAGGAATATAGTGGCCCAAAAAAAGGCCGGTGACTTGTACCCGTTGCAGCGCATCATCGGTGGGGTAGGTGTAGGGGATCATATCTCGTGGACGCAGCCCCTCAAGGCCGATCATATCACTAACACGCAGGCCCAGCATGCCGCCGAACTCTTCCAGCCAGCGCCGATCCAACACGTTGTTATCGCTGGCGGCCGCAGGTCCACCATATTCGTTTTGCGAGTTCTCCCCCCAGATAATCAGAGGAATATTAAACCGTACGGCCATAGAGACCGGAATCGTGAAGATACCTACATGTTCAGGCCAAGAGATGTCGCCCACCTGAGTAAGGCCGATACGATTCAGCTTACGACGAACCACCGGGTTTGGGGAGAACTCCACATAATCAACCCCAAGAGATTTGAGATTTTCAATATTGGCGTGACCAAGATCGGAAGGATCACAGGTGGTAGCGGTAACGCAGAGTGGGTTCATACCCATTTGCAGCATGCGCACCACCTGATAGGTGCTGTCTTTACCGCCACTTACAGGGACAATGCAGTCCCAGTGGCTACCATCGTTGCTGCGATAGCGTTTTAGAATCTCTTCAAGTTCACCGCGACGTTGTGACCAGTCGATCACTTTGCGGCTGGCATAGCTTCGGCAGGCGTGGCACACCCCTGCTTCATCAAAGTGAAGATCGGGTTTAGAGTCGGGCATCACGCAACACGTGCAGTATCTCAGCATGGTATGCTCCAGTTTGGGAGGGTTAAGCAATCTGGCCTGACGGCGCTGGACCTAAAGGAGATGGATCAAAGAGGTCCATCACCTGCCGACGTGCCGATAACCATCTATGTGGTGCATCAGGGTGATCCTTCTTGAAGCAGCAGAAGTCTACGGTTTTTGCTGAACATGGGCATTAATTGCCATGATATCTGGCCGCTCTTTCAAGAAATCGACAATGGCACCTGTTGTCATACGTTTCGGTTCGTTATCGAAGGAACTGAATACCGCTTGAAAAAATTTATAATCTTCGGCGGTATCCAATGTCCATCTGTGGTGCGAAAGATCGGGAGACTCCACATGATTGAGGAGGGTATAGCGATCCGGATTTTGGTAAATAAAGGGCGTTACATGTTCACGTTGATAAGAGGTTTTGGCCTCTTGGTCGGCCGTTACCAGATGCTTGGCCGGAAAAATCTCCGTATCCAGCCCAATGGGAAAGGTGCGTGTCAGAGTATTACTAAAAAAATCAATATTTTCTCCGCGATTCACACGCTCTTTGTACAGTTTGAGCATGCGGTCCAACAGTGGTCCATCATAGAGAGGACAGTCTGCCGTGATCCGTATCACCACATCGGCCTTAGCCATAATAGATGCACCAAGATAGCGGCTTAACACATCCTGTTCGCTCCCCCGAAACACCATCGCGCCATGTTTATTCGCTTCAACGGCGGTGGGATCATCTTCTGGTTTATCGGTGGTGGCCAGCACTACATCGTCAAGTTCGGAAGCCTGCTGGACCCGCGTGATGACACTATGAAGTGCCGTACGCCCACCAAGCGTTTTCAGCACCTTGCCCGGCAAGCGCGATGAGCCCATACGGGCCTGGATAATGGCGACACATCTCATGAAAGTGCTCTCCTTAGCGACTTGATGACATGGTTTTGGTCTACTTCGGATAGGGTAGGGTAGAGGGGTAGGGTGATGGCCTGGGCATAGAAACGTTCCGCCTCTGGAAAATCACCATCCTGAAAGCCTAAGCGCCGATAATCGGGTTGTGTATGAACAGGAATATAGTGAACATTAACGCCGATTCCAGCCTCACGCAGCTGTTTAAAAAGGGCCAACCGAGTGACTTTGGTTTGGTCTGGGCGGAGTCGAATCACATAGATGTGCCATGCGGATTGAGCGCTATCCAGCCGCCCAGGAAGTGTCAGCGGTAAAGAGGTCAGCTCTCGATCATAGATTTTAGCGCGTTTGATTCGTTCAGAAATGAAATAATCCAGCCTTTTTAATTGGCTGGATCCCAAAGCGGCTTGAAGGTCGGTAAGGCGGTAGTTAAAGCCCAATTCATGTTGCTGGTAGTACCACGGACCATGGTGATCCCCAGTCATCTGCTCACGGACCTTGGTGATCCCATGGCTGCATAGCTGGACCATGCGCTGTCGCAGCTCTTCGCGCTGGGTCATCACCATACCCCCCTCACCGGTGGTGGCAATCTTTACCGGGTGGAAGCTGAATACCGTCATGTCGGAGTAGGTGCAGCACCCGACAGGATCGCTCTCATAGCGCCCGCCTAGTGCATGGCAAGCGTCTTCAACGATGCAGAACCCGTACTGTGAAGCCAGCTCTGCGATGGGCTTCATCGCGCAGGAGAGCCCGGCAAAGTGAACGGGCGTCACAACTTTTGGCAGGGTTCCTTCTTGCTTGGCGTGGGCAAGTTTTCGCTCCAGCGCGGCCGGATCCATGTTGCCGGTGACAGGATCAATATCGACAAAATCCACCACCGCGCCACAATAGCGGGCGGCATTGGCGGTAGCGACAAAGGTAATGGGGGTGGTCCATAGCCGATCTCCTGGACCAAGATCAGCCGCCAGATAGGCAAGATGGAGCGCTGATGTACCGCTATTGGCCGCAACTGCGTAGGAGGCTTGGCAATAACGACCGACGTCCCGTTCAAAGGCTGGGACGGCCGGACCTTGTGTTAGCCAGTCACCGCGCAGTGTCTCAATGACTGCATCAATGTCGCTTTGGGAGATATCCTGGCGTCCATATGGAATCATGGTATGGCGTCCCGACCAAAATTATTCTACAAAACCATCTAAATTGTACCCCAAGACTCTCATGGTTATCTACTGCAAATAAGCAGGATGATAAACAACCATATGGTTACAGATTGCGCATTTATTATAGGTTTTCAGTGCGCAAATATGCTTAAAATGATGTGAAACCGGCTCTGGACCTACGCCGGTTTCACACATTCATGGGGCAGATACCCTACGGTGATCCATGTCAGCCCATCAAGTTGGAGATTTTGCCGATATAATTGCGCGTCTCCAAAGGCATGGCATCCGGGTTTCTCTCCAGATTCCCCATGCCCCAGTTATAAGCGGCCAGCGCTAATTGCTGCTCCCCTTGATAACGGTTAAGAAGTTGTTT
>JADFWT010000087.1 GCA_015233785.1 Magnetococcales bacterium | reverse complement strand
GGAGTTTCAAGGCACCCAACTGCGCTTCGGCTTCCGGGTCTATCGCGACCCCTATGCCGATCCCCTGGCCATGGACGAGATCCCCGGCGACGGCGTCGGCGAAGGGTTCCCGCTGCCGGATGAGTGCCAGATGGATAAGCAAGAGCAGATGGCCACCTTCCGCAAGTTCCAACGCTCGCTCTCTACCGTGGAGGTGACCCAGGACGATAAGGATGACTACGAAGAGAACCTGTTCGGCGGTCTCCGCCAGGCGCTCTCCAAGGATCTTACCGCCTGCCCAGACCACCTTAAGCTACTGTTCGTTATCGGTGATCACGGCTATAAAGTCGGTGCCAAGTACCAATCGCCAGTCAATGAAAATGAGCTGGTGAAACTGCTGCGGGGCGGCGACGATCCAACCGTCAAGGGCAACAACGTCATCCACTTTTTTATCCAGACCCCGGCCCGCTCCATGGCCGCACGACACCCCAAAGCCTATACCAGAGCCTATCAGCGCTTCTCGCAACAGGCCAAAGACCTGCTGGTGAAAAGCCTGCCCCTGGATAGTCAGGTCAACGACCACTTCCTCCAGATGGAACAAGAGACCCTGGTGCCGAAGCTGGTGCAGACCGTCGGCTCCCTCTCTCGAAGCAGCATGATCGATGAGATCATCCTGGATGTGCGGGGCGGTCAAGCCCTGGATGCCGTCATCAGTCGCTTTAAACGCCAACATATCGATATCCCCGGCGTCTTCTGGCACGTGCTGAAAAAAGGCGGCTGCGGCAAACTGGGCGAACGGTGCCAGGAGCGGGTGTTCGACACCACCCAGGTGAGCTACGTGGAGGCCAACGACGAAGCCGTGGAGGAGCTGTGGATTACCAGTAGCGCCCTCTCCTCATGGATTCGCATTCTGCGCGGCTTCGAAGGCTACTATGAGCTGCCGGAACACCATCTGCGCCGCGCCTTGATCAGCGCCCTGGTGCTGGGCCTGCAACAGGAGATTCGCAAGCCGCCCATCGATGTCTCCGGCGAAACACCCGCCGAGTACGCCCAGCGCCGTGGCGGTCTGCCGGTTCGCCGTCACAGCCCGCTGCTCAGCTATCCGGTGGCCTCCCTGGCCGCCGAACACACCCGACGCGACAGCCAAGGTAAACTGCTGGTGGTCAACAAGGCCGGTAAGCCGATTCTCGACGCCCTGGGCCGCACCATCGAAGCCACCCCAAGCTGCGAACTGCGCCGTCTGGCCCTCTGGGCCATCCGCTCCAAAGAGATCCTGGAAGTGGTGGAACGCAACACCACCCGCCCGGTCTTCAAGAGCGAACGCTACGCCACCACCCTCTGTCCCGGCGCCACCGCCAATGGCCGTCTGCTGCCGCACATCGTCGGCACCATCGACGCACAACCTCTGGGACCAAACGAAGAGTACCGCTACTCCCACGCCTTCGGCGGACGCCGGGGCTACTGGGTGCCGAAGGGATACCTGCCTTGAGATGGGGATGTAAAATCGACGCAGCCCTGGTGGGCTGGGGACGAACCTTTCAACTGGAAGTCAACAACCTGCGCCTGGACAGCAAGGATCTCTCCGGGCGACTGCCGGTGCTGGGACGAAGCGGAAGCGGTAAGAGCACCCTGCTCTATCTGCTCAACTTTCTGCGCCGTCCCTCCCGTGGGCAGGTGCGCTGGCTGTTTCCGGACGGCAACCGGGTGATCTTCGGCCCCAACGGACTGGACCGGGCCGGCTCCACACTGACCATGGAGGATATGCGTCGCCACTACTTTGGCTTCGCCTATCAAACCAGTACCCTGACCCCCTATCTCAACGTCGGCGAAAACCTGCACTATCCGCTGTCGCTGCAAGGCGGGCTCACCAAAGGCGAAATCGAAGAGAAAACCTACGATGCCGTCAATCAGGTGCTGCTCTGCGGACAGGGCGGCGAGGATGTGAAGGGCGATGACTCGGTGGAGGCGCTGCTGAGACGCTACCCCAACGAACTCTCCGGCGGGCAGTTGCAACGGGTGGCCCTGGCTCAGGCCATGATTCACAACCCCCATGTGCTGTTTGCCGACGAACCCACCGGTAATCTGGATGCCGCCACCCGCAAAGAGGTGATGAACGTCGTCAACCGCTGGCAGGAGAAAGGGGAACGGCTGCTGATCTGGGTGACGCACCATCTCTCCGATGCCCTGGATGCCCGCGTGAGTCACCGGCTGCTGGTCTCCCATGGCCGCTGCCATCTACAGGGACGCTCCGAGCGTATTCCCACCACCCTGGAGACCGCTACCTCATGAGCAAACCCAACCAACGCGTCCCACGCCCCCGCGCCGCCAAGCAGAATCTCACCTTTCGTCTGCTGCCTACCTGGGCCGCCTTGGGGTTGATCGCCTTTCGGCGCTCGTTTTTCTGCCGCCGCTTCGGCTGTATGGATGGGGGGCGGGATTTCGCCTGGATCACCCTGCTCATGGCATTGATTATCTGTCTGGCGCTGGTCTTCACCAGTGGTCGCAGCGGCTTTGTCGATCGGCTTACCGATGCCCTGCTGGGCACCCTGCGCCCCCACGGCGTGCCGGTCTGGGTCACCCCCCACTGGGAGAATCACCAGGGCATCACCCACGATCTACTCACAAAAATTCGTCGGCAGGCCGAAAAAAAGGGCGATGCCACACGCTTCCACCCCTATCGCCGCCTGGGTAGCAGCAGCCCCAATATTGAACTCCCAAGCGCCGGATCCTGGAAATCGAATCAATCCTTTACCGGCTGGGCCGTCTATCCCAACGACCCCCTGTGGCGCATTGCCAACCCCAAGCAGGAGCGCGCCCGAGAGAATCCCGATGCCCTGCTGGGCCTGCCCCTCACCGTGGTGCTGAATGCCGACCTGTTTAAGCAATATTTTGATTACGAAGCCTACCGCGCCTCGCTAAAGCCGGTGCTGGAAAAGGCGCTCTGGAGCCAACTGCCGGAAAAGGTCTGGGATGAGACGCTGCCGGAGGCGCTCTCCACCTTGTGGCTGCGGGTCTCGGTCTCCAACCGGGCGCGCTATCTACCCTTTAAAACCCAGTGGATCAGCCATCTTCCAGCCATGGAGCAGGTGGCCTATCTCTTTCCGCTGCACACCTACAACGCCCTGCTGGCCGCCCACCATCTGCCGGAGCTGCGTTACGACCCGGAGAGCCTCGGCAAAGGCAACTTTAAAGCCGCCAAAATTCTGAACGCACCCGACTATCCCCGCGAAAAACTGGAGCGCTACGCCGCCTGTGTGCGTCAAGAGGTGGCCTCTACCGGGCTGGCCGGACTGCCGGCTGTCTCCGAAGCGCAGTGCGCCAAGCCGGATCTGAGTGCACTCCCGAATATCGAAATCAACATGGCGGGCGATCCCAACTGGGATACCCTGAACCACGACCGGAACAACCGACTCTGGATCCCCTGCCACCGCCTGCCCCGCAGCGATGCCATTCGCGGCTCTCTCTGCCCCAGTTGGCAGCCGAAACGCACCCAGACCGCGCTCTTTGTGCCGTGGGATGTCACCGGCTACGGCAACGCCTTCTCCACCCTGCGGGCCTACGTGCCCAATCCGCAAAATCTCAGCGAGATGGTGGACAACCTGATGGCGATCAAGGCCGCCGACGGACGGCGGGCCATGAACATTCACCCCACCTATCAAGACGCCCTGAACCGCTTTAACCTGCTCAGCGATCTGCTGGCCACCCTCACCCCGGCCTTTGCCCTGGTGTTCATGTTGATGCTCATCGCCGTGCTGGTGGCCCAGGTTGGAACCCTGGTGGATCACCGTCGCAACCAGTTCGGCATTCTGCTGAGTCGCGGCTTTACCTGGGCCTCCATCCACCTGATGGTGCAGTTCCAGATGATCATGGCCATCGGCATTGCTTCGGCGGTGGCGCTGCTGGGCTTTATGCCGGTGCTGCGCTACTTCCTGGAGATGGAGTTTCAACAGGTGATCATGGCCTATCGCAATCTACTGCCCCCAGGCCAGATGCTGGAGATGCTGCCCCTGACGCCCCTCACCATCATCGCCACCTTGGGCAGTGTGGTGATCTGGGTGTTCAGCGTGACGCTCTTTTTGGTATTCCGCATGCCCATGCGCTGGAGCACCACGCCGTCGGATCTGCTGCACGGCACCTTCGGGGCCTCGGATGAGGCGGCGACGCCTGGTAAAAAGAAGAAGTAGCGCCCCCGGAACGCCTCTACGGAGGAAGCGCTACCGATTGAAGGGGCCAATGAATTTGACTATCAGGCGTGGACCTGGTGAACCGATTTGATGTCTATTGGTTCGTTTTGGATCCCACCGTCGGCACCGAAATTCGCTGTCACTGTGAAAGCTGGACTCGCCCCTTGGATATGTAGGCGTGTGCGTTTTTATAGCGTCTGAACATGGCTAATGAGACCTTGGCATACACAAGTATATTATCATCACAGAGCTGCCTGATCTTATCGGGCCGCTTAATACCCGTCGCTCTCAGAAGGACGTCGGCACTGTCCTGAACATGGTCTCTAATGTCATCACTGGAAAACTCAGCCTCAGGAGACGCTGTTTTCAGCTTTTCACGATCAAGCACTTTATTGATATGTTGAAATGCTTTGGACGCTTCTTCCTCGGTCATTTCGTAGTTTTGAAGTGTATGTATCGCGGCTTCGTAGGTTGCTTTATTGCAAGAAAAGTTGAGGTGACCAGGGGACGCATACTGGATGCCGCTCAGGCGCATCGGCTGATTGTTCAACTCTGCTGCCCCCAACAAGTTACTGAAAAAATTAATGTAACTCCCTCCGGCCGTCCAGCGCCTCTTGGCGATCGCCGACTTGAGACGCTGCCAGCCTTGTTCCGCCGCTTTATTCGAGATGCCAATGAAGTCGTTAAGGACATGAATATCATAAATGCCCGATAGACTACGCATGAAATCTGAGAACTCAGTCGTATCCCAGGTACCATCGATAAAGAGGCGCTGCTCATTTGTTTTAACCTTCTGGTGACCCTCGATCTCCTCCGTGTGATTGTATGAGAAGAAACCATGGCCCGGCCAGTAAGCCTCTTCATCTTTTACCTGGGCAGGCGTCGCCTTTGTCAGATTCACCCGTTTGTCCTCTTCCACGCTCTCCAGATCGAAGAAGTAGTGATTTCCAAACATCGGGTTATCATAGAGGTATCGAAGATCGACCTTTCCGCTAAGGTATTGCTGCCAATGGGGCTTTGTTACGTAACAAGCAAAAAAAGGGTCCGCCATATCTTCATGGTCGACAGCCAGTGCAACAATTGGGTTATCATCTTGCCCGCTCAAGAGAAGCATTTGAGGGGCATCATAGAAAATCAATGTCTGTTTTATCGTCGCTTGATAGCGTGGTACTCGACGTGTCATTGCGCTCCCTCCCCCTCTTCTGAAACAACAGCTTTAACTGGATCAAAGTCCGAATACATCCAGAGGTCACAATGACCACTGTCGGCCGTTATCATCAGGCCTGCCTCTTCGTTTAACCTTATTTTGATTATTAATTTTTTTCTAAGTTTTGGAAGCTTTCTTTTGTTCTCCATATTTCTTCTGCCGACTGCTCCCAGGAACAGAGAACAAGATGACAAACGGCACAGGTCGATATTACGTCTCTCTTTTCCTGTCAATTTATATATGGAATCAAAATCTTGTTGTGATGGGGGATTCGTATCAACCAGCCTGAAATATTCTCCCTCTTTGGGCTTTTCTGCCTCAGCTGGTGGGCAGCCGTTGGGCAGAATATCGGACTCTCTAAACTGCTTTTCCGCTTTAATATCATCTACAGACACAACGCCCCCCCTCTCTCTCTTATTATACAATACCACATAAAAAAATGCATTAAAAAAAATCGACTAGGATATACCATCACCAAGTGACAGAAAAGGTAAAAAAGCGCCCGCACGGGGGCGTGATAGGGTACCTTCTCCCTACCCGCCATGTCTTACCAGGAGATTGCATTGGATATGCTTCCTTCTGCGCTGATATCTTTACCTCAATTCATACTCACTTGGGAACTGATAATAAATCTTCGCTTATGCCTTTACCTTAATTTATACTCACTTATAAAATGAAACATATGGCCGCGCACAAACCGATTCGGATAACATGCCGTTAAGCTCGACCAATGGATGGATTGAACAAGTCCGGAACATTAACCCCTCACGAAAGCCGGCATTCATGACGATAAGGGCTAAAACGACAGCGTAAGGCCACGTTATGAAACACGCCCTCACCCCGCCCAACCTCACCAAATCCCGCCCCCGCCGGATGCTCCTCCGGGAGTCTCTGTTCGCCCTGGCGCTGTTTGCCGCCGCCTACTGGTCTCTGGATCAACTGGCGGCGTTTGAGACCCTGGTGCGGCTCAACACGCTCTATCCCAACTGGAATATCGACAGCTTTATTCCCGCCATCATCGTCGCCCTTAGCGGCTATATCGCCCTGGTGGCGCGCCGTACCGCCAAGCTCAATGACGCCCTGGAGAGCACCAGCGAAAGACTGGGCTTCTTTATCGAACACGCCCCCACCGCCGTGGCCATGTTTGATCTGGAGATGCGCTACCTGCTGGTGAGCCGTCGCTGGCGGCGGGATTACGATCTGGAGGGGGTGGCCATTCGAGGCCATACCCATCAGGCGCTACGTCCCCACGGGGCCTCGTTTCTAAACCGACTTCAGGGAAGCCAACGGCTGGAAGGCGTCGGCAAACGCATGGAGGAGCGCTACATCACCCCCCAAGGCCAGGAGGCGTGGATCTTCTGGGAGGTGCACCCCTGGCGGCACCATAACGGCAAGATCGGCGGGCTGATCGCCTTCTCCGAATCCATCACCGAGCGCAAGCAGGCCGAAGCCGCCACCATCGCCAAAGAGGCCGCCGAAGCCGCCAACCGGGCCAAAAGCGAATTCTTGGCCATCATGAGTCACGAAATCCGTACCCCGCTAAACGGCATCCTCGGCATGACCGATCTGCTGCTCGATACCGAACTGGCCCCCAAACAGAAGCACTTTGCGCATACCATTCAACACTCCGGGGCCTCTCTGCTGGATATTCTCAACAACATGCTGGACCTCTCCAAGGTGGAGGCGGATCGGCTGGAGCTGGAGCCGCTACCCTTCGACCTCCGGCAGATGGCGCAAAACCTCGGCACCCTGTTTGAAGCCCTGACCCAGCGTAAAAAACTGGCCTTTGCCCTTAAGCTGGATCCCGCCACACCCGCCTACGTCACCGGCGATGCCACCCGGCTGCGGCAGATCCTGATGAATCTGCTCTCCAACGCCCTGAAATTCACCCACGAAGGGCAACTCACCCTCACCATCGCCCCCGCTCCCCGAAAGCCGGACACCCTCCACTTTACCGTGCAGGATAGCGGTATCGGCATGTCGCCCGAGCAGGCCGCCGCAATCTTTGAGCCGTTCGCCCAGGCGGAGCGCTCCACCACCCGCCGCTACGGCGGTACCGGCCTGGGCCTGACCATCAGCCGCCGACTGGCCCGTCTGATGGGCGGAAATATCACCGTAGAGTCCAGCCCCGGTGCGGGCAGTACCTTTAGCGTACGCCTGCCTCTTCCAGCCTGCGCCGCCCCCAGCCACACCCATGATAACCAGCACGACAACCCCCACTCCTGGCGTATCAACCGACAGGCCCGGCTACTGCTGGTGGAGGATGACGGCGTGAATCAAGAGGTGGCCCTGGGGATGCTGGCCTGGTTCGGTATCCATCAGGTGGCGGTGGCCGGTAACGGGGAAGAGGCCCTGGAGAAGCTCAAAAAAGCCCGCTATGAGCTGGTGTTCATGGATGGACAGATGCCGGTGATGGGCGGCGTGGAGGCGTGTCGTCTCTATCGCGCCTTCGAGGAGGCGCAGCGTGCCCCCTCCCGCACCCCCATCGTGGCCCTCACCGCCAATGTGCTGAAAGGGGATCGGGAGCGCTTCTTGGCGGCCGGTATGGATGATTATCTTACCAAACCGCTGGTGCGGCAGGATCTGGGGGCCTGTCTGCTGAACTGGATTCCCGGCCCCAAAGCGGACGCGCCCTCCAACCATGGCCCGGCGTGGCTTCAGACCCCCTCCAGCGATACGGACCCGACGCCAACTCAATCGCCATCCGATCCCGCCACGCATCCCGCGCCCCGTAGAGAGCCGCCCTCGCCTGCCGACAAACCCGCAGCCGCAGAACCACCCGCCCCCACGCATGAACCATCCCGCACCATGGCCCCGCTGGATCCCAAACGGCTGCATGAACTGCGCGCCTCCCTGGAAACGGTGCCCGGCGGATTTGAACGCATCACCAGGAAATTTCTTGATGGGGCACCAGAGAAGCTGCGCGAACTCCGCACCGCCCTGGAGAACAACGATAACGAGACCGCCACCCGGATGGCCCACACCCTGAAATCACAAAGCGCCACCCTGGGCGCAACCACGCTCTCTCAATTGGCACGGAAGATGGAAATGGCCGGTAAGGCCAATGATATGGAAGGGATTCGTACGCGCTTGACCGAGCTGGAACAGCGGCTGCTGGAGGTGAAACCGCTGCTGGAGAGGGAGATGGGGGCGGAAGGATCGAAACCGTAGAATCGTGTTCATATAGCCCGGATCCGGCCAGCAGCCCCAAGAGAGGCCCAACCGACGGTTCGAAGCCTGCGCCTACCCCAAAATCCGCCGCACCCGAGAGACCAAATCCTGCGCCAACACCGGCTTGACCAAAAAATCCGCCGCACCCAGTCGAAAAGCCCGCACCCGCTGCTCCACCTTTTGATCCCCGGTCACCAGTATGATGGGAATATCCCGCAATGCCGGATTCTCCTGGGTGGCCTGCAAAAATTGAAAGCCATCCATGGTGGGCATGGTGATGTCGGAAATCACCAGGTGGGGCGGGTCATCCACCATGCGACGCAGCGCCTCCTCCCCGGTGCCGGTCTCCACCGCATCCACATCCAGACCCGATAGAAACATCATCACCAGATCCCGATCCATCTCCTCATCATCCAGCACCAGCACCTTGGGCCGTACCCGGGGAAACACCAGCGTGTGGACACGCCCCTCCCCCAACCGGGACTCCAGTATCAACCGACCGCCATGGGCCCGCGCCACCTGAGCGATAAAGAGCGGATCAAAGCGATCCGGCGCAGCTCCACGCTCCGGACGGCGCTCCGGCTTCTGGTCTGCACGATCTCCACCCGCCTCCATGGGCTGCTCATAACTGGCCTGAATCTCCTTGAGCGCCTCCGCATCCACCCCCGGACCCTGATCCCAAACCGATACCATCACCCGATCCTGGCGCGGCTGAAACAGTTGCACCTCCTTACCGCCCGGCGTAACCCGCAGAGCATCCAAGGTCAGGCTCTCCAACATTTTGCTCAGCCACTCGGCATCGCCATACACACGCATCCCCTCGGGAATACGGTTGGTCAACGCCACGCCCTTTTTGCACGCCAATGGCTCCAGCCGTTCGACCACCCGCCGCGCTACATAGTGGGCATCAAAAAACGCCTTCACCAGAGAGATGCGACTCGGATCCGGTCGGCTGACCCGCAAAATGGCATCGGTGAGACGGGCCATCTCACGAACATCCTGACGCGCCTGCTGAAGACGCTGACGCACCATCGGCAACGTCATCGCATCATCCCCCAACACCCCGTCCAACGCCCCAATCAGCCCGGAAATCGAAAGGCGCAACTCATGGGATGAGAGAAATGCCGTCCGCTCGCGAACCGCCGCCTGACGCTGCTCTGCATCCTGCGCACGGTGCGCTTCCGTAGATTCTTCATGCGGCGGTACGTTTTCCGGTAAATCTTCCATCTGGAGTATCC
>JADFWT010000086.1 GCA_015233785.1 Magnetococcales bacterium | reverse complement strand
TGATGGCAATTCTGGATTGAAGGGCCCGAGACTCTTTATTCTCAAGTTCTACCAACTCTGTAATATCCTTGAGGGAACCAGAGAGGCAGATCAGGTTGCCGAACAGATCGAACGAGGGTTTCCCCACCAGTTCGACAACCTTCACAGAGCCATCAGGCCGATGCACTCGATGGCGGATAAAGCAGGATGCGGATACTTCGTTACACCCTGCATCCAGGCCGTCTTGCAGCCGCTCACGGTCATCCTTGTGCGTCATCTCCAGGTAGTAGTCCAGCTGCATGTATTCATTCAATACAGAGGGTTTCTTCTGCCCCAGGATGGCATAAATCTGGTCGGAAAAATGTAACCGTCCAGTATCGGGATACCAGTCCCAATTGCCCATTTTGGCAATCTCCTGGGCTCTGGAGAGACTATCGGCACTCTTGCGTAGGCGAATATTGTTGAGGTTCATCTCCAAGTGGTAGCCCAAAATGATGGTCAGAATTACACCACCAATAGCATAGGAGAAAAAGAGCGTTCCAAAGCCATTCGTCACCTCCGGGCTGCCTGGTGTCGGCAGAAATATTGCCGCGCTCATGGCGGTATAGTGCACGCCGCAAATGCCGCTACCCATGATGAGGGCGCTGCTGTATTTATGGATGATGATACGACGACTGGAGAGTACTTCGCTGCGAAAGCGAAAGGTAAGGATCAGAGCCACCGCCGAGGCCACCACACCCACTATTAGAGATAAGACAAACAGATCGGTCCGGTAGTGAAGCGTGGCAGCCATGCGCATGGCGTCCATGCCGATATAGTGCATGCCGCCGACACCAAGCGCCATCAGAATGCTTCCAAAGACAAGGCGGTGGAACGGCAGTTGGTTGGTGCTTGCGACCTGTAGAGCCCACCAGGCACTGACGATAGCGGCCAAAGATGAAATGAGGGTGGTGAACGGTTCGTAGAGGACCGGGACCGGTAGGTTCATGGCCATCATGCCGACAAAATGCATCGACCAGATGCCCAGCCCCATGGCGATGGCCCCCATCATTTGGAGGCGCTTGGCGATTTTTATGTTGGATTCGGTGGCGATGCGGGCCGCCAGATCCAGCGCTGTCAGGGATGCCAGAAAAGCCACCACAAATGACAGGATCACCAGACTGATATCATGCTCGCTATACATGCACTGTCCGGGAGCATCCCCGGCCATAAACAGGTTCTCAGTGTAATACATCGGAAATCCCCCCATTACCGTGTTATATTACAGCTTGAATTGTCTCATTTTTTGTCCATGTTGTATATGAGGGATGTGAAGAAGCGTGCACGTCAGTAGCGGTGCTTATTAATACGACTGGTTTTGGCTTAACAATACATAGCGATTCAAGAAAAGCTGCTCTGCTTCCTGAGGAGGGAGGGCCTGGATCATGGCGGGATCTAAAGGGTCCGGGAGCGGCATCCAAGGGGCTGGTTCAGGACGCATCAAGGCAAGCTTTTCGGTGGCCAACATCTGCCGATCCGCCTGCCTGATTTCTGCGGGAATCTTTTCTGAGAGCGCAAAGCGTCGGGCGATCAACCTCAGTAGGTGTGCTTCGTGGCGGGCGTAGTCATCCATAGTGCGCTTGATGGGAATCGGAATGTCGGCCAGATAGGCCTCTGCGGCATCGTGCATGAGTCCCCACAGGGCGTGTTCCGGCGGGACAATATACGAAATATGCACCGAGTGCTCCGCCACCGAATAGAAGCGCATGCAGTGACCATTAAACCGACACAGCATGGAGAGGGCGTGGGCGATATCCTCCAAGTGAATCTCCTCTACGCGAGGGTCAAGCGGCCAGAACTGGTGCCCGCCATAGGTCTGAATCCAGCCGTTGGGGTCACGCTTATCCATGGGGCTTTTGATCCGCCTCCCATGCCAAATCTTGCTCATAGCCCAGGGCGATCAGGATATCTCCGGCAATCTCTTTGAAGCGCCGTACATTGCCCTCTGTAAAGTGGTACCGCCAATCACCGGCTTTCCCCTTGCGCTTGAAGTCACCATGGAGCGACTCGATCTTCAGGGAAGCCGATGGTTTCTCAAAGGCTGTATCTGCGGCCACACGATGTTTCAATGCCTCATCGCAGGGGTAGCCCAGAAACTCGGCCACCTCCCCAATCACCGATGGTTTCTCTGAAATCATGCGTTCAAAGTGGCAGACATAGAGGGGCCGCTCAAAGGTCATCCAGAGCACCAGCCAGACCAGCATGGTGTGGGGCCAGGAGCTCATCAGGTAATCGATGGCCTGTTCCTTATCCATGGCGGCGATGCGGCGGGCAAAGCCGCTATCCTCAATCAATGCATGGGGTTTTTTGCAGTAGAAGTAACCGGAAACAATCTGATCTCTAGGATCTCGATAGAGGAGCACCGCTTTCTCATTGCGCTCCTGCATCCCCTCCAGCAGCGCCGAGTTTGGAAACCAGTTTCCGGCGATAAACGACCCTTTTGGAGCAGCCGCAGGAGCGCGAAGGGCCATGGGCTCATTGGGATCATGATACTGCCAGTTTGAACGAAGACCGCTGATTCCTTGAAGTACATCGGCCATTAGATGCGTTCCGCATTTGTCGCAGGCCAGACTCATAAAGGGGGTGGGAGAGCTCTTAAACTGCCCGGCGGCCCTGTTACCCAAAAGCCGCTCAATCTGCCGCCGTTGCTCACTCAGTGCGACTTGATGATGGCTGTTGACCAACTCGGAGAAGGTGCGGGTCTCAATGCCGTGCTCTTCGGCCAGAATGCGCCGCTGAACCGATACCAGAGCCAGTGTATTGGCCAATAGATCGGTGTGGCGGTAGAACTCCTCCCGATAGTGGTGCAGTGCCTGGGAGAGCTCTCCTTTCGCCTCATAAATGCATCCAAGCCCGTAATGGGATCCACAGCTATGGGGATCTCGCTCCACCGCCCGATGAAAGAGCGCTTCGGCCCGCCGTTGATCACCCAGCGCTAATAGCGTTCTGCCGTGGGCGGTTAACAGATCTGCATCGGGATTGGTAAACCCAAGCCTCTTCTTGAGGATTCTCAGCGCCTCTTTCGGCTCCCCACGCTCCAGCGTCAGCAGCGCCTTGAGAATGAGCGTGTCGGTCTTGTCATCCCCGTCGGAAAGCTCAGCATCATACAGGGCTTGAGCGTTTTTCAGGTGCCCTTTGTGCAGAAGAGAGAGGACGCGCTCGCCGGGCGACTTGCCTAGTCTGGACCCGGCACGTGATATCGCAGGTGATTTCCTATCGGAATCATTCATGATTTCAATATTATTAGAAAGATGATTTCATAAATGGCGCATCGATATGAAGGCCAGCTTTAGCCGGGGCCAAATCGGAAAAATGGTCGCCATTCATCCAGAGAGACGGGGGTTGGTTCTTGGTCTGGCGCGCTTTCTTGCCCAGTAAATGCTGCTCTACAAAGGCTCGGATCAGATTCTGCTGTGTTAGTGGAGTCCGCGCTGCTGTGGGCACCCCTTCCGAGGCAAAACGGCTGGCGCAATACTGCTGAGTCAACTGGGCGGCCCTGTCGTTGCGAACGCTCTTCAAGTGGCTGAACAGGCAATTATTATATCCACGGGCTGCTGAGGCTCTCTGGGTTAGATCGACCCACTTCTCCGGTCCAGTGCCGCGTTTAGTCCTTGCCGTTTTTTGAAAGGATCGTTTGCACGCCTGTTGCAGTAACTCTGCCGCACGATTGTTGACCGCTGGGTTGACATGACGCAGGATGCATTGATCGTAGGTTGTCACGTTGGCATCGCGTGAATTGGTGGTGGCCTGGGCCGATGCGATGGGCAGAGCCGTAGCTAGAAGAAGTGCCGTAGAGATGTGTCTTAGGCGTGTGGGGAGGACCGACATAGCTTGAACTCCGGTAAAAGGGATCCAGGGACTTACTCCGTTCAAGCAAATTCAAGGCCGATTGGCTGTTCGTTGTTACTCTATTGGAGTCTCGTATGAAAGAATCGTCCCTGTCCCGCCGCCGTTTTGTCTCCTTTCTGGCGGTTGGCGGCCTCACATCGCTCTCTGGCTGTAGTGGTCTGATCAATCCTTGTCGCCGGGCTGATCCACCCAAGGATTTAATGAAGCATCCGATGGTTCAGGAGGCTTGGAGAGGGGTTGATCCGGCGCAAATGTGGGATGTTCATGTCCATCTGACCGGCACCGGAGATAGCGGAAAAGGGCTCTGGCTACACCCCTCTTCCCAGCAACGCCACCACCCGATGCGCTATCTCGCCACCAAATTTTTTATGAATGGCGGATGTGTGGACCCCAAGCAGGTGGATCAAAGTTATGTTCGGCGATTGCATGCGCTTATGGAAGCTTTTCCCAGCGGTGCCAAGGCGATGTTGCTTGCCTTTGACTACGCCTACAATGAAAGCCGCCAACTGCAACAGGAGAAATCCCACTTCTACACCTCCAATAGCTACGCCGCCGAGATGGCCCAGCGTTATCCCGAGCGGTTTGAGTGGATTGCTTCCATACACCCATGGCGTTCCGATGCCATTCCGGCCCTTGAACGCGCCGCAGCCAACGGGGCCAAGGCGGTAAAATGGCTTCCTCCCTCTCAAGGCATTGATCCTGCCAACCCGCGCTGTGTGCCTTTCTATAAGGCGTTGGCGCGGCTGGAGCTTCCGCTTCTGTGCCACACTGGTGAGGAGAAGGCGGTCATCAGCCACAGCCCGGAAGATTGGGGAGAACCCAAGCGGCTGAAGTTGGCTCTGAAACATGATGTCAAAGTGATCCTGGCCCACTGCGCCACCACCGGCCACGACCAAAACGGCCACCCCTATTTCGATCAGTTTATCCAGATGATGGAAAGGCCGGCGTATGAAGGGCTGCTATTTGGGGATATCTCTGCCGTGGTGCTGAGAAACCGGACTAAATTGGAGATTCAGACGCTGCTGGAACGTACTGAGTGGCACCAGCGAATGCTCTACGGCTCCGACTACCCTCTGCCGGGTATCGTGCCGCTTATCAGCCTCAGCCGCCTTCAGGGGTTTGGATTTCTCCAGGCTTCGCAAATTGAACCCTTGCGCCTTCTTCGGGAACATAACCCCATGCTGTTCTCCTTTGTGCTGACACGGGTTCTGCGTCATGAGGGAACCGGGTTTTCCGATCAGGCTTTTCATACTCGAAAGCTGTTTCCATAGAGGCGCACCTTACTCCATGGTCAGACTTCTGTAGGCCAAGGCGCTGTGTGTTTTCCTTCCGGAACCAAACATGAACAGCGAGGTGATCTGCCCCCGCGCTAGACGCACCTTGTCAAAGCGAGCCAGCGGTCGATCCACATCACGAATCTCCAGGCGAATGGTGACCGGACGAAGAATCGGCATCATCGCCACACTCAGAGGCGGCAAAGCGGAGAGCAGATCCAGCTTGGAGTACGGTACATGCAGGGCCAGCCATCGAAAGCTGGAGAAGTTATAGAGCGCCACGCCGCTGCGGCTAAGAATCTTTAGCTGCGGGTCATCCAGCGGTTCCAGGTCCAAACGGCGGCCTGATTTCTGCACCAGGGCGATGGTGTAGTGCTGATCGGCTTTGAGTCGGATCTTTTTTTGCACCTTGCCTGCACGAATCATGAAGCGTCCGGCCGGAACCATCCGGTAACTGCTCACCCCACCATAGGCCAGCTCTCCAAAAGGAATTCCACCTGCGTCAAATACCATGGAGGGTCGGTCCTGTACGGCATGAACCATCCGCACCATGGCTGTTGGAAACGATGAGTCCTCCACGCCATCCGCCTGGACATGGCCTGAAATCAGCAGAATGGTTCCCGCCAGGAGCAGCCCAGCCAAGGAGATTATTACACCCATCTCAGCGATATGCGCAAACCGCGGGCACCTGAATCGATCAATGGAGTTTGGATATATACGCATCACCGGCATGTTCTCCAGGGGCAGGAGGGTGTGCTAATCTGAGCGTTTGATCATCTGGGCAGCGCCCATTGAATCATATCGGGATTCTGCCGCAATTGCATCCATCTCCATCGGAGAGTCGCCATGTCCGAACAGCTTCACGCCACCAACGCCCAAGGGCTCTATGTCAAGACCGATGAGCGCGCCAAGCTTTTGGCCGAGATCCGCAGCCACGCCAGAGCTCACGGCGAAGCACCTGTGGCCGTGCCGGTGGTCCATATCATCCTCACCAACAGCGCCGGTGAGATCCGTATGGTACAGCGGGGCGACAAGGCAGAGAATCCCTATATGTGGGATAAGGCGGTAGGGGGGCATGTGGTCACCGAGGATACGACGCTCTCGCGGCAGGCATTCGATGATAATGCCCGCAAGGAGGCGGGAGAAGAGATCGGCATCCACGATCTTCTCATCGCGGCCGATCCTATCGACTATCGACGCAAACTCCAGAGAGAAAAGTTGGATCTGAACCGTCAGGCGCTACTCTATCTACTGGATCACGACCCTTGGCAGGGCACCATCTGCATATCCAGAGATGACGGCAAGCCGTGGTTGAAACGAAACAACGCCGCCATATATACCGGTCTCTACGACGGCCCATTCGTCTTTGAAGATGGGGAGGCGGTGGATCAGCGGGCCATGTCGCTGGAGAGACTTGCAACGGAGCTTCAGCAGAGTCCATGGCAATATGCGGATGGCGTGCGGGTTTTCATGCAGCGCTATGCCCCTTTGCTGGGCAGACGTCCCGCTGCATGAATCCCCATCGATGCCGAGTAATGCCCTAAAGCTGCTTCAGGATACGCGACAGCAGCACGCCGTCTCCCGGGTTAAGCTCGTGTCCGCCTTTGCTTAGGTAGAGTGTGGCGCTACCACGCAGGCTGGGCACATTATTCATGTCCTGGCTATAGGGAGGGACCAGACTATCCCCGCCAAACAGGCTGAAAGCACCTCCAGAACGCACCACTGAGATAAACTTGACCTTTTCGGGGTGCTGCTGGGCATTCAGCCAGAACAGCATGGAGCCCGGAAACGGACGCACCAGATCAATGTAGAGTCCCCGGCTGTAACGAAGGGTTTGATACCCGCCGCCGCCAAAAAAGTTCTTCACCGGTCCGAACATTCCTGATTCATCGGAGACATCCAACGCCTGCTCCGCCCGTGGCGTGCCTAGATGGGGTGTGGCAATGGTAATCAATGCCGAGGCTCTGGGAACCATGCCCCGAACCAGTGCCAGACGCGACACCAGACCACCCACCGAATGCCCCACCAGAACCAGCTTCTCTTTTGGATGTTGTTTGGCGATATGGTGGACCATAGCCTGATAGTGTTCTGTCTGAAAGCCAACTGGAGCAGTGGCTGGAAGCTCAACAGTATAGATTCTGTTTTTGGCGTTGGCGTCGGCATTGTGGGCCGGTAGAATCTGCACACCATGAGGAGTGGAACGCACCAGACCCGCCCGCTGCCAGCCATGCTTCTCCAGAATCGGTATCACCCCGGAACGCTCCCAGGTGATGGCATCACTCAGATAGCCATGGGCCAATACCAGCACATCGGCTTCGGCCCGTAAGGTGAGCAGACCCATGGTCAGTGCCATGAGCAGAGCGGCCAATTTTTTCATGATCATTCTCTCTCTATCATCTGGTTGATTTTAAAATGGGTGGGGCTTTTTTCTCTATTGTGAGGCCGTTGCGGGTCTCACTGCAACGGCTCCCTTCTCGGGAAAGGGTCAATGTCCAGCCATCCGGAACGTTCAATGACTCGCCCTTTGGAGCGGCTTGGTCAATAATGCCCGCACCCCTCTGACGCCGTAGGATGAAAAAAGTTCATCGCGGCTTACGATTCTTGATGATACAGGAGCCGACATTGCTGTTTGAGTTTGCCTACACTCCACTGGAGATCCTCGCCGCCACTGCCGCCATGATACTGGGTTCTCTGATCCAGGGAGCCGTGGGATTTGGCGCAGCCCTGGTGGTGGCGCCGGTGCTGGTGGCCATCGATCCGCGTCTGGTTCCGGGGGCCGGCATGGTGGGGTTTCTCTTCATCACCATGCAGAGCTGGCTGAGAGAGCGGAATCAGGTGGTGTGGGCCCAGGTGTCATGGGCTACGGTGGGTCGCATACCCGGCTCCTTTCTCGGTGCCTATATTCTTATTCTCCTGCCGCTCAATGCCATGGGGGCGCTGGTGGGTTCGGTGGTGATTCTGGGTGTGCTGCTGAGTGTCTGCGGTTGGAATATCCCCATCCATCGTCGTTCGCTGGTGGGAGCTGGGGTGCTTTCCGGCGTGGCCGGTACCATCTCTTCCGTGGGGGGCCCACCGCTTGCTCTGCTCTATCAAAACAGCACAGGCCCCCATCTTCGGGCCACGCTGGGGGCCTACTTCACCATCGCCATACTCACCTCTCTGCCGCTGCTCTATCTGGTGGATCGCTTCCACCTGTCGGAGTTGATTGCAGGGCTGGTGTTGGCCCCCGGCGTCTGGCTGGGTATGTATCTCTCCAAGTTTGCCATCCCCTATCTTGATGGCGGCTACACCCGTATGGCGGTGCTCTGGGTGTGTGGAGCCAGCGGCCTCTGGGTGATGGTGGATGCGCTCTATAACGCCTATTAAGCGTCTTCGACCCTATGCATCACGCCTGTTCGCAGAGGAACGTCTCCCGCATCCTCCCCACCACCAGTGATGATGCCCTACTGCTGACAGGGACGACTCTTCCGCATCTTCTCCACCACCAGTTTGGCATCTTCCAGAGAGAGCCCCGCATTGGCCGCCATCTCCAGCAGCTCCCGCACAGCCTTCATATCGCCGCTGGCCTGAAGCCCCAACAACACCGCTTCCAGTGCCTGACGTACCGACATCTCCCCTTGGGCCAACGCCTCCCGGAACCGCTCTTTGGCGCTCTCAGGATCCAGATTGACCTCATCCATCAGGTTGTCCGCCGGGCTATCCACATCATCCGTCCCGCCCTCACCTGTCGGCGGAGAGCCATTCCCACCTCCGTCGGAGGCTACCGGCGTAGTGGTTCGGTTGGCGTCTGGTGGGGGTGCGTTGCGGCTGGTGCTGCCGCTGGATGAACGGCTGGAACGAAGCCGACTTACCCCGCTCTCCAGGCGTTCGGTTAGCCGTTTATCGGCGGTAAAGAAGCGGGTTTTACCTTCCGAATCAATACTGAATGCGTTTCCAGCGGAATTCAGTTCTCCCAGCAGCTCTCCATCCTGATCCATCATGCTGAGCTGGCCCGCTTTATGAAGGATGGTTGAGGCACCATCTCCGGCCACTTCGCCGTTGAACTCGCTGCCGCGAATGCCGATTCCCACTTGGGGGAGACGGATAAAGGTGTGGTCCCGTTTCTGGCTCAACGCCCCCAGGCCGCCACTTCGGTAGTGCATGATTCCAGCAAGAACGCTGGCCTCCAGGCGACCGATTTTTTTACCCGGCGCAAAGCGGTAGTGATCCAGAGATGCCTTGGCATTCTCACCCAGGCTGATCTGAGTCTGATCCAACATGGTGAGCAGCGCCGATGCTTTGGAGCCAGTGGTGACCACATCCCCCTGATAGATCTCCTCTCCCTGAATTAGGGAGTGCCGCTGCCCCCACTTATCCATGACCTGAACCGCCCCAAAAACCAGCGCCAGCCGACCGATAGCCCGCTTCTCAAATCCAGCAACAGGTAGTGCCCCGTCCTCCGAGGCCGACGCCGCACCCACCAGAGAGAGCGCCGCCAGCAGCAGTACAATCCCAAGAAGCCATCCATGAATAGGTATGGGCCGAAACCTGCCGCGCAATATCGTTGGTCTCATCATAGTCAGCCGCCTCATGGCGTTAAAATCCACTCTCACGAATCAATACCGAGCGTATCCGCTCCCAAACCTTGGTCAGGGGCCGATAGGGATGCCCAGTGATAA
>JADFWT010000085.1 GCA_015233785.1 Magnetococcales bacterium | reverse complement strand
CCTGCCCCCAAAGAGCCGGGGACGGGCGAGAAGCCATGAACACTACGATGGATATTCCAATAACGGTGCGATTAAAGGGCCGTTCCGATCTGTTTTGAGCCCGACGAACCCCACAGGCTGTGTGGCGATTTCATTACAACCGCCAGCGTATATATCTTATAGCCTATTTTTGTTCAGGGTGTGCACAACCAATTTGTGTACAGCGGTGTTTACACAAATTTTTACTCGGTTCGGCTTGCCGGGTCGGTCTATATGACGTCACTCATCAGGCGGCTTTCAATCTTGGCCAGGCCGGTTCTAAAGACGTTATAGAGCCAGGATCGGGATCGATGCATTCTATTCTCCACCAGTTTCCAAGGCGTGCGGTGCGCCCAGCACCAGATCACCTTTTTCTCATCATGGGAGACCCAATCCAG
Source organism: Magnetococcales bacterium (assembly GCA_015233785.1). Classification (GTDB taxonomy): domain Bacteria; phylum Pseudomonadota; class Magnetococcia; order Magnetococcales; family JADFWT01; genus JADFWT01. The sequence goes on along the minus strand of JADFWT010000085.1, from coordinate 9,421 downwards.
CCAGAGTTGGCAGGCGTCATAGCGGGCGATGGCCTCCACCGAGGGGGGTTCGGTGCGTACATCCCGGCTGTGGGCGTATTGGCTCAGCGCTTTGGGCTCCGGCCAGGCGGCCCGAACGGCGCTTGGTCCCATCTTGGGCAGCCGTCGTTCGGTATCCGCCGCCTCTCGCAGGCGCTCTTTAATCTCCCCCAAGGTGATGTGCGGTTCGGGATAGAGTTTGCGTACGTTGGCCTCTTCGATAGATCTATGCATGAAGGCAAGCTCCTAAATAACGGAAAATGTATAAGTTATGGTCGTCTATGATGGATGGCACCACAAAAATTACCGATCAACGCTGTTTGATGATGTGGAGCCTGGGCCGCTGTTGGTGCAGTGGAATGATTAAGGTGAAGAGGTACTCATCCCCATCGCCATCGCTCCAGTAACCCTCCCGCCACCAGTTGTATTCGCGTCCGTTGGGCATGCGTATCACCAGCCTCTGTTGCTGGCGCACCACCAGAACCGCTCCGAAGGCGATGGCGGCGGTGAGTTGGCTCACCTCTTCGGTGGTGGTGGCCGCCGAGGGTTTTTGATGGCCCCACAGCGCCTGATGATCCCAGGCCTGCCAGCTTTTAAACCTGCTGCTGGCAGGTCTCCGGGCCAGCATGTGCAGATTAAGTCGGATAAACCACGCCACCCTGTCCAGCATCTCCTTGCGGAAATCATCCGGCAGAACAATCGTTTGATAGCCCCAACCCGGTGGAAGACGTTCCGTTTTCCGGGATTCCGGTCCGTGGGGTTCCGGCCGATGGGGTGGGTCCGGGCTTCGGGGTGATGGGGCCGGGGGCGACCTACTGGGGCCGGGGTCGCTGATCGGGCCGGGGAAGGGGATGGTGGTTCGTTTAAACAGCCTCATGATGAGATTCTCCTCTGACTTTTGGCATCGACGTAGCGTCCGGTTGCGCGCTCATAGGCCAGAACGCCCAGCCCCGGTTGGCCGACATCCTTAAAGCGCACCTTCTGCACATGAATCTCCACCAGATGAGAGTTGTAATCCCGCCAGATGCTCAGGCAGTTGTCGGCCTTGTTGAAAAAGTGCGCCGAGCCGGAGATGTCATAGGGTCGGGCCACCGGATAGTCGTTGCCGCGCCGCTCCAGCTTTTGCGGATGGGCCATCACCCAGACGTGGGCGGCGTGGGCGCGGGCAAAACGGCGAATCTTCGACAGCGCCTGGGAGATGTACTCCGTCTCGGAGAGGTTGGTTGGGCGGTGATGGTCGATCTCATTCCAGGGGTCGATAATCAGCGCGTTGACCCCGTAGCGCAGCACGCACACCTTGGCTTTGGCCAGAATGGCATCCAAGGTGATCTCCTCGTCATCGGCGGGCAGAAAGGTGAAGTATTCGGTGACCCAGGGAAAAAATCTCTCACGAATCTCCGCATCGGGAATCTCATCCCACGGTTGGTTGGCGACCTTTTCGGCCAGCTTGCGCAGATGCAGCACAAGGGGTTGATTCTCAGGTGAAAACACTGCAAATCGCCAATCATGATTCTGCACCATCTTGATGGCCAGTTGATCCAGAAACTCCGATTTTCCGGAGCCGGGCATGCCGGTGACGATGGTCATCTCCCCCACCCGCGGCCGGTAGAGATCATCCAGGCAGGCATAGCCGACGGCGCACCCCGGCATGGTGCCGTGCCGTTTGTAATCCATCAGGTCATCCACCAGATCGTCGCAGCGCACCACCCCTTTCACCGGGAAGGGTCTGGCGGCTTCGATGCGGGTTTTCAGGGCTTCCGGGCCGTGTTGGATCAGCAGATCGTTGGCATCTTTGCAGCCCTCCGGCCACTGGACGCGGGCGCACCGTTCCGGGCCGATGCGGCGGGCCAGTTCCGCCTCCAGACGGCGGCCGTTTTCGTCGGAGTCCACGGCGATGATGTGCTCTGAAACGGCGTCGATCTCCCGGCGGCAGTTCCACAGAAAGGACATTTTTTGATCCAGATTGCCCGCGCCGGGTCCGGGTGCGCCGTCCGGCACGCTGACCAGGCCGAATTGCGCCAATCCCGCCGTGTGCAGCGCCAGCACATCCAGCTCCCCTTCGGTCCAGATCCAGATCTCTTTACCGGCGGCCAGATGCAGCCCAAAGAGAATTTTTTCCGCATCTTTCACCTGGCGGAACTGCTTGTCGGCGCTGCGATATTTGATGTTGCACACCACGCCATCCCGGTAGAACGGAAAGCGCAATACCGGCACCTGGGCGTTGCTTTGCGGCATCCACTCTCGACCGGCGGTGATGTTGTAGGCCAGGGCCGATTTCACCGAGATGCCGCGCTGCTCAAACCAGGCTTGAGGCTTGGTGGGCAGCCGCTTGGCGGGCGCGTAAGGGGGACGGGGGTATTTGGATTTCAGCTTGGCCACGCTACCGGTCCAGCCGCAGTTGTGGCAGTTCCACACCCCCTTGTCGACGTTCACCGACAGGCAGGGGTCGCTCTTTTTTTTGCGGCTGTGCGAGCACTCCGGGCAGCGGGTTTTCTGGTTGCCGGGTCGATCTTTAAGGGTCATGCCCAGCGCCAGTAATTTGGCCAGATGGTCGCTCACAGGGTCGCCCCACGGTGGGGGAGGGGGATGATGTCCGGTCTCTGCAGAGGGCTACTCATAGCTCGACCCGGCGTGTGAGTTGTCCCTCTTCCCGGCTGCCTTGGCTGGCCAATTGGATAAATTGATCAATATGATCGGCATCCCGAAGAATCAACTCCAGCTTGTCATAGGTGGTGCCTCGGTCGTTCTCGCCCTGATGAAACCGGCTCCGTTTGGCCCCTTCCACGGCGTCCATGAGATCCCGCTTGGTGTAGCCTAGCTTGATGGCTGCCTGGATCTTCCGGCGACGCTTCTGATCCAGCTTGGCCCGTGGATGACCATGCACCTCACGCCAACGGTCGAAGACCATTCGACATAAGTCTTTATTCTCTTCTGTTCTATTCTCATCTGGGATCGTTACCTTTTGTTTCTGTACCGTTACGGAAACATTACTTTTAGATTGCCTCTTTCGTTCTCGATGCTTACGCACTCTCTCGGTGCTTGGTGACGCCGAAGTTTGCCGTTTTTTCCAATTTTTGATGACAATGTTTCGCGCCTCATTCATCACCACCAGTCCGGCGCTCTCCAGGGCGGCCACATCGGCGGAGACGTCTCGCCGTAACGACCATGTTGCCGTGGTAACCGTTACGCCTGTGTTGCCTGCATCGTTACAGCCGCAGGCCAGACACATTAAATTGATAAATGTGCGATGTTCCGAGTCACTGAGCATGCCCACTTTGGGGTCGTGCACCAACTCCGCATAGAGACGAAACCACTTCATTGTTCAGCTCCTGTGGTTCAAACAGATCGAGTCGCATAGGTTAAGGGCCGCACTTTGCAGCCTGTTTAATGGCATATTGTCTCTCCATGTCTGTATGGATTACAAGTTATTTACTGACAAGTCAAGAACCAATCTGTGTGTGTGGTGCAACAAATAACTGGTTACAATGGGGTGCATGAACAGTAAGAGTGATTCCTTTGCCGCGCGTTTGGGCGCTACCATGAATGAACAGGGGCTGACTCAAAGTGAGTTGGCACGCCGGGTTAATGTCCGCCAGGAGGCCATAGGGCGTTTGGTTCGGGGTGGGGGCGGGACCAAGCATATTTTAGAAATTGCCAAAGAGCTCGGCGTCAATCCGTGGTGGCTGCACAAGGGGATTGGCCCCAAATTATCGGGAGACCTGCTGGATCGGGAGCTAACCTTACAGGCTGTAAAGGTGGCGGCGGCGGTGCTCTACGAGAGTGGCCGAAAAATGGAGCCGGATCGGGTGGTGGAGCTGGTCTCTGACGGCGTGGATATCCTAACACGCCTGCAAAACAAAAGTGCATCCGCGCGGGAGACGGAGCTGGCCCTTCAGGTGTTTATTGATCACCATGTTTATAAATAAATATCTTATTTAATATGGAATTAGAATCCATATAATTAAACCGCAGATGGCAAAAAAAATGCACTCCTTCCGTTAGTTGTATCTGAGAGATTTCTACGTAAATTGACCAGTGGAGCTAGTGGAGTGAGACATGAAACACCAAGAGAGTACCGTAGATAGGGTAATTGCCAGCCGAATATCCGGCGTTAACAAGTGTCGTTTTTGGAAGATAACGGCAGGCGTGTTATCCCTCTCTTTATTGGCGCTGAGTTTCGGCATGTGGACCTATATTCGTAATCAGCCCGTCACGCCGAATCAGTTGGCGGAGATACGCAGCGAGGTGCACGGCGTGGCCCGAATCCACGGTGTAAGCAAGCGCAAGGTGTGGGAGCAGCTCAAGAAAAAGGTGGGCGTGAGAAAGGCGGAACAGATCAAACGACACGCCATGGATGAGTCGCTGCGCTTTCTGAGAGAGCAGAAGATCTGAAGCGCGCAACCCCAACCCGTGGCCGTTATAGAGGCTGGGCTGGGGTGGCGCGGTGCAAGAAGAAGCGGGGGAGGGGCTGCGCTGCTCTGTCAACGCCTCCTGGGGGCCTCCTGGGGGATTAGTGGCGATAGACGACGCTGCCTGTGATGGCGTGGACGTCGGCTTTTCCGATTTTCTCCGAGCCCACATCGTGGTAGTACTCCCACTCGGCCCGAACGCCAAAATGGTCGTCAAAAAAGTGTTCGGCCCCCGCGCCGCCCATCACGCTGAGGCCGGTGTTGCTATCATTCACGCTTAATGTTGCCAGCGTCGTAGTGGAGATACTGAGATCGGTGGTACTGGAACTATCCGCGTGCCACAGCAGTCCGCCGGCCTTGGCGAAGATGGCTGAACGGTTGCTGTTGAAAGGTAATTTTAATACGCCAGCCAATGTAGCGCCTCTGACTTTCGTCTCGTTGTATCCATCGACGGATATTGTCGTGCTGTTGTTGTAGATACCGGAGGCGGATAGATCGCCTTTCACCTTGCCAAGATCCACAAAAGCCATCTCAACGGCCACATTCTTGTTTACCGTGTATCCTGCATAGAGCTTATAGTTGCCGGCAGTCATGTCTCTGTTGAAGGTGGCGGTGGGCGAGGTGTAGCCATAACTGCTTATTGTAGATCTTAAACTTCTACCTACTTCACTCTCACTCATGCCTTGAGGGTCGGCGTAGGTCACCCCACCACCCACACCCACGTAAAATCCGGTTCTGGGCTTGGACCTTTTGATGCTGTTGCCCGCTTCGGCGTGGCCGCTGGATGGGGCGCAGGCCAGTAGAAGGGACAGGGTGCAGGCGGCATAGATAAGTTTGTTGGGTGGCGATGGGTTCATGACAGCTCTCCGCTTTTGGATGACTTGGCGATGTACTACTTATCGTTAGTTGTCGGGATCGCATGATGGATATTTGATAAATCCAAATAAAATCAAAATATTACACAACCAGTGTTCGGGGTGAAGGGGATCCTCGGCCGGACATTCGCCCTCTGCGCCCTGTCACTATGAAAAAATAAACGATCAATCATCTTGTTATGTTTGGAGATATACCGGATCTCGGAGTTTTCTGCGTCCCGGTCTACAAGTTTTTTACTAGACCCATAACGCGTCTTGCTTGTAATCTCCTCTCTATCATCACTCAACACGCTCCGCCTGATCGCCGCAGGTCGGCGAGGCAGTGTTACGCGTGAATCCTTTTAACACCATTAAAACAAGGTGATATCTATGAGCACCCTCGTTGCAACCCTGGCCGCCTACGCCGTCGGATACCTGATGGGCCACACCCGCCATCTAGCGCGTCCACCCACCCCCGAGTTCTACACCCTGATGCGTACCTACCTGAGAGGCCGGAAATGAGCGCGCAAACCAATCCGAAAGAGGACGATAACCTGTTGAAACCGCTGGTGGATCGTATCGAGCGACTGGAAGAGGAGAAGGCCGATCTGGCCGCGGCGATCCGCGAGGTGTACGCCGAGGCCAAAAGCTTGGGCTTTGATCCCAAAGTGATCCGGGAGCTGATCAAAATTCGCAAGATGGATAGCCACGACCTCGATGAGAAGGAGGCCCTGCTGCATCTCTACAAACAGGCTATGGGAATGGGGTGATGGGTATTATAAAGTGGTTGAAATTCAACGACAACCATACGCTACTGCCGATCATGTCACGGCGGGGGAGCGTCATCCGGCCAGAGATGGGCTACGGCTGCCCGCGCTGCCGAACCATCCACCCCATCAAACATTTCTACCGCTCCCGCAAGGTGCAGGGCTACACCTGCAAAGGCAGAAACTTTGTTCTGGGTCATCACGGCGTCTACGCCATTGATATCAGAGGTCAACTGACCAATAAGGAGTACCGAGACCATCATGAAAACATCCAAAGATAATCCACCTCCTCAGAGCGTCCCACCGTCACTCACGGCCATGACGCCTGCCAACGACAGCGATCCGACCATCCACCCCATGGCCTTGATTCAGTTGGGGCTCCAGAGTCAGGCCTCCCTTCAGCATCTGGAAGAGCTGATGGATTTTCAACAGCGCTGGCTGGCGCACCAGGCCCGTTGCGCCTTCTTCGAAGCGATGTCTCGCTTTCAGGCCCGAATGAAGCCGGTGAGAAAAACCAAACTGGTGGTGTTTAACGCCACCCGCTACACCCACGCCACCCTGGATGCCATCGTCCGGCAGATTCGCCCGCTGTTGGCCGATACCGGGCTCTCCTATCGGTTTGAACAGGCCGAAGCGCAAAACCGCATCACCGTCTCCTGCATGATTACCCACCAGGAGGGGCACTCCGAAATAACCTCCATGAGCGCCTACCCGGACAAAAGTGGTAAGAAAAACCCCATTCAGGAGCTGGCCTCCACCCTCTCTTACCTGCGTCGCTACACCCTCACCGGCGCGCTGGGCATCGCCGTCACCGATGAGGACGACGAAACCCAAATGGAGCCCCCCGACACCCCAACGAACAACGCCGAAACCGCTAACCTGTGCTCCGAGCAGCGCTTCAACAAGAACTTTCCCGCCTGGGCGCGGCAGATTAAATCGGGGGAGAAATCGTCTGAGCAGATTATCCAGTTTCTTGCCGATCGATGCGATCTCAGCGCCGAACAGATCAGGCGGATCAAAGAGGTGAGTTAATGAAGATTCTCAAGCTTGAACAAGGCTCTGAACAGTGGCTGAAGAGTCGCCAAAAACACTTCTGCGCCTCCGAGGCCCCAGCCATGATGGGCTGCTCCCCCTACATGACCCGCAGCCAACTGCTGGACCTTAAAAAAGGCAAGCCCGAAGAGAAATCCACCGGAAAACAGGCAGAAATCTTCCAGAAAGGCCACCACTACGAAGCCAAGGCCCGAGCTATTGTGGAGATTAACGAACTGGAAGCTTTTCCACCGGTGGTGGGCGCCCTCTATCAGGATGATCTGCCTCTTTTGGCCAGCATGGATGGTTTGGGCTCCAAGGTGTTTGAGCACAAAAGCTGGAATAAAACCCTGGCAGACAACATACGCGCCGGGGTTCTGGCCGATCACTATATCTGGCAGCTTGAGCAACAACTTTTAGTATCCGGCGCTGGGGAGGCCCTGTTTGTCGCCAGCGACGGCACCGAAGAGAAGATGGTCTCGCTGATCTACCGTTCGGAGCCCAAGCGGCGGGCCGCGCTCATCGCCGGGTGGAAACAGTTCGCCAAGGATCTGGCGAGCCACACTCTGGCAGCCAAGCCGGAGCCGCTGATTATCCACGCTCGGCAGCGCCTGCCCGCCCTGGTGGCCACCGTAGTGGGGGGCGATATCACCAGCAATGCCGACCACTGCTTGAAGCAGATGAAAATTCTGGCCCAAAAGGAGATGGAGCGTCCCCTGGAGAGCGACCAGGATTTTGCCGAGAAAGAGCAACTGAACAAGCAGGTGAAAGCGGCTCGGGCCAAGCTGAAAAAAACCGTGGAAGATGTGGAAGATGCCTTTGTTTCATTTGCTGATTTCTCAAAGGTGGCCAGGGCGTTGGATTCCGTTCTTCAGAAGATGCAGTCCGATGGAGAGCGCAAGGTGCGCCAGGAGAAACAGCAACGCAGGGAGGCCATCATCAAACAGGGCATGGACGCCCTTCAACACCACATCGAACAGTGGCAAGAGCAGATCCCACTTGAAGCGTTGCAGGGGTTACCCCTCTCACGACTGGAGCTGGCGCCGCTGATCAAGGGCAAGCGCAACCTTGCCAGCATCAGGGATGCCGTAGAGGTCGCCGTGGCCAACCATAAGATTTTGCTGGATAACGAGCTGGGGCGGGCGCAGGATAATCTTACGTATCTCAACCGGGTGGCGGCGGATTATCAATTTCTATTTCAAGATGTTGCACAGCTTGTGATGCAGGAGTCGGAGCCGTTCCAGGGTCAAGTACAGCTTCGCATCGCCCATCACCAACAGGATAGGGCCAAGCGCAAGGCGCGCCGTAAGCAACAGCAAGATCAGCAACAAACAAAGAATAAAGAGACTCGGCGCGTCATGGAGCGCAGCAAAGATAGGTGCCCACCGCTGCGGGGCGCTCTGCCGGAAGATGGCACGGTGATCAACATAAGTTATACCACCCGCACATCCATCCGTTATGACCGCTTCTACCCCGGAAATCCCAGGGATAAATCCGGGAAAAAAGGGCGCTGGATGATGATGAATCGAGATTGCAAGTGGGAGCCGTTCCATGGTGATCCCCATACACTTCAAGACCTCAATTACTAAAGGAGTAGTCCCATGTCCAATACCAATAAATGTTTCCTTATCGGCCATGTGGGTAGTGTTCAAGCGCTGAGAACGCTGCAAGATGGTACATCGGTTTTAGGGTTCTCCCTGGCGGTCACCCAGAAGAGGAAGGGCAACCAGAGCACCCAGTGGTTCGATGTGGGGCTGTTCGGCCAGCGGGCCGATGCGCTTGAGCCTCATATCAAGAAGGGCGATCCCATCTGCGTCGAAGGGCCGGTAACGCTGAACGAATACCAGGACAGGCAGGGTAACCAACGGGCAAAATTAAAGATTTTTGCCAATCATGTGGATCTGTTACGCAGCCGAAACAGCCAACAGACCCCGGCCACCCAGCCCCAGGCCCCCCACCCGCAGGCCCATCCAGCGGCCTCACCTCAGGCCGCCCAGCCGCAACGGGCATCGCAGCACTCCTATTTCCCACAACCCCACCAGCAGCCCTCCCAGCCGTCGCAGAACAACCCGCCCATGACGACGGGCTTTGCGGACGACATGCCCTTTTAAAACCCAAAGGAGGGTCGCCATCTGGTCATTGAACACACACTTAATAATTAGATTGGAAATGTACCATGACATTACTCTAAGATAATCCAAAATCTATCCAAGCTCAGCGTGCCGGTGAGGAGAAAAAACGGCGTCAGGAGGCTGAACGGAGGGTTCTGGAAGAGGAGAAACAGCGCCAGCGAGAGAAGGCGCTGTCGAAACTGAGGAAAAAGCACGACTGGCCGGAGATC
>JADFWT010000084.1 GCA_015233785.1 Magnetococcales bacterium | reverse complement strand
CTAATCGAATACATGACCCAGGGCTGCACACCCCGCCACCAGTGGCGAATCGGTTGTGAGCACGAAAAGTTCGGCTTTCGCCGGGCCGATCTGACGCCCATCCCATACGACGGCCCCGACGGCGTGCGGGCCATTCTGGAAGGGATGATGGAGCGCTTTGGCTGGGCACCTATTCTGGAGAACGGAAAGCCCATCGGTCTACTCCAAGATGGGGCCAGCGTCACGCTGGAGCCAGGCGGACAGGTGGAACTCTCCGGCGCACCCCTGGAGACCATCCACCAGATTCAACAGGAGATCAACACCCACCTGGAGCAACTCGGGGCGGTATGCCACGATCTCAACACCGCCTTTCTCGGCATCGGAGCCCAGCCCAAATGGCCCTTTGACGACATCCCCTGGATGCCCAAGGGGCGCTACCGACTGATGCGCGCCTACTTGCCCACCAAAGGCCACCTGAGCCTCGACATGATGGCCCGCACCGCCACGGTACAGGCTAATCTAGATTTTGAGAGCGAAGCGGATATGGTGCTTAAGTTTCGCACCTCTCTGGCCATTCAACCGCTGGTGACGGCGCTGTTTGCCAACTCCCCCTTCATCAACGGAGCCCCCGCCGGACAGCTCTCCCACCGGGCAGAGATCTGGCGCTATACCGACCCCGACCGCTGCGGCGCCATTCCGTTTGTCTTTGAACCGGGATTCGGCTTTGAGCGCTATGTGGATTACGCCTTGGACACCCCCATGCTGTTCATCTATCGGAATGGCCAATATATGGAGGGCGGCGGCGTACCGTTTCGGCGCTACCTGGAGGGAACGCATCCGGCCCTGCCGGGTCAGCACCCCACCCTGGACGAGTGGGAGACCCACCTCTCCACCCTGTTCCCGGATGTGCGCCTGAAACGCTACCTGGAGATGCGCGGAGCCGATGCCGGAAACTCCGCCAACATATGCGCCTTACCCGCCCTCTGGAAAGGCATCCTCTACGACGACGAAGCCCTGAACGAAGTGTGGCAGCGGATCGCAGGCTGGACGCCGGAACAGCGTCAACGAATCCACGAAGAGGCCCCAAGAGAGGCCCTGAAGACCCCCATCAACGACAGAGAAACATTGCAGGATCTGGCGCTATTTGTGCTGGAGAAGGCGCGAGGCGGACTGCACCGCCTGGACTGCAAAAACAGCGATGGCTGCGACGAATCGATCTTTCTCGACACCCTTTTCCAGATTGCCGTCAGCGGCCAGAGCCCGGCGGAAACGCTGCTGGATGCCTACCATGGCCGCTGGAACGGCTCGGTGGATCCTCTATTCCTGGAAGAGGAGTACGAGTCGTTCTACGCCACATGCCGCTAACGTCTCTTCGCATCCCACCGAGCGCACAAACCCCACGCTTCCATCCGTCAGAAGCCAGGGCTTGGTGCACTATTGATTCCCGTTCACCTTGTGCTACCGTGTCCGGGTGCCTCTGGACAAAAGATCGACACGATTTGCGCAACTTTTTTCGCCGACGGTACTCCAATTCAGTACCCGCCTTTCCAGAGGATACGTCGTCAATCATGAGGGGAGATGGACCATGCAGGACGCTCTGATTCTACTGGTAATGTTGATTCTGTCCGGGCTCTTTTCCGGCTCAGAAACCGCCCTAACGTCGGTCTCCATGATCCGGGTTGAGGCGCTGCTCAAGGAGGGACGGACCGGCGCCAAGGCGTTGATGCTCCTGAAGAGCAACACCAACCGCATGCTGATCGCCATTCTGATCGGCAACAATTTGGTCAATATCGGGGCCTCGGCCATGACCACAGTGCTGGCCACCAAGTGGTTCGGCGATATTGGACCCGGCATCGCCGTTGGCGGCTTGACCCTGGCTATTCTGGTCTTTGGCGAAATCACCCCCAAAACCTTTGCTGCCCGCTACGCCACCCCCTTTTCGCTGTTTCTGGCCCCGCTACTGCTCTGGTTCACCCGGCTGGTACTACCTCTGGTGTGGGTTCTGGAGCGCTTTACCGTTTGGGTGCAGAGCCTGGCCACCGCTGAAACCGAACCCACCGTCACCGAATCGGAGCTGATCACCATGGCCCAGCACGGGGCCAACGAAGGAACCATCGATCACGACGAACAGGAGATGATCAAACGCATCTTCGCCTTTGGCGACCTGACGGCCGGCGATATCATGGTACCTCGCAACAAGGTTTTCATAATGGATGGTCGGCGCACCGTTAAAGAGTCCGCCAATGAGATTCTCAGCCAGCCCTACACCCGAATCCCCCTGCATGAAGGACAGACCGACACCGTATGCCGGGTGGTCTATGTACGGGAGATTACCGCAGCTCTGGCCAATGACATGGGAGACAAAACCCTCTCAGAGGTCGGCCACGACCCGCTCTTTGTCCCCGCCAACAAGCCTCTGGACATTCTGTTCCGCATGGCCCGCGTCAAGAAAAAAAGGCTGATCAATGTGGTGGATGCCTATGGCACTCTGATGGGATTACTCACTCTGGAAGATATGCTCGAAGAGCTGGTGGGAGATATTCATGACGAACTGGACAAACCGAAGAGCGACCGCATTCAGGAGACCAGCCCAGGCTTGGTACTGGTGGATGGAGCTACCGAACTGAAAGAGCTGGCCGATCATTTCGAGATGGAGCTTCAAGGTCGCCCCAGCGATCCAGTGAGCCTTTGGGTACTCAACCATATCGCCCGCATTCCCAAGGTGGGAGAGAGTTTCCAACTGGAGGGGCTGAAGGTAGTGATTGCACGGGCCTCCAAGCGGCGCATCATCCAGGTGCAGGCGTGCCGCGATTGCGATCCGGCCCAGGAGGTTGGCGACCAGGACGACAGTCAAGGCAACGACCAGGGCGACAACCAAAACGACCTTGCAGAGGAGCCCACCCCTAAAGCCGAAACGCAGACAGCGTAGCGAGGCTCGGACTGGCCGTGATGACATTCACACTTATTGAGCAGCTCTAACCTTTGCGCCTGCCAGTTTTTCAATACTTGAATCGACAAGAAGGCCACGCACCCCTTCCAAGCAGGGGTGCGCAGCAAACCAACCTCCATCACTTACCTGGATCAAACACCCCAATCTGATTGCCAAGCCGCACCTTGATGGCATCGGACTTATAGCGTCCCGGCTCAAAAATCATGATGAACAGCGAACCACCATAGAGAAAATGTCCAAGCTCATCCCCCCGCTTGACGGGAACAGGCCGTTCAATCTCACGAAAGCGCTTGTTGAAGATGATGGAGCTGATGGTGTCCAGCCCTACAGGAACCATGGCGACATGGACGTATTTGCCGGTATCCACCACAAAATAGCCCCGCTGAAAGCGCTCAAATTGGCTGAATTCGGTGCCGTAGTAGCCCACATTACCGTTGGGCGGCACCCACTTGGGAAAGTTGTCGTAGCCGTAGTAGGCGTCCTTGATGATGCCCGCCTCTACCACATGGCCCGCCACCGGCGAATGGTAGTGGTGATAGGTGTTGGGCATCAGCACGCAGGAGAGCGCCGTACCACCCACAAAGCGCTTGGCATATTTGGATCCGCCCAACATGTCATTGATGTTCAACGCCTGACGAAACTTGGTAGGAAGACGGGTTTCGCTATCCACAATCCGCTGATTGACCGAGTTCATGATGCAGTCGGTGGGGGCGCTGATCACGTAATCCCGATCCGGCATGGTCTGGGGACGGCTCTTGTTTTGATTCTTCAGCGTGCGGGCGAAAAACTGGTTGAACGACTTAAATCCGCCATCCTTGGCCTTGGGATCTGGAAGATTGTAATCCTCCCGCTCGGCTCTGGGATCCTGCAACCACTGAGCGACATACTTTTTAGAAGCCCCGCTATCCAGGTACGCCCCATGCTGCTTGGCAAAATCCTGCATAATCTCCTTGCCAGGAGAGTGTTTAACAAACCGCATACCAGCCTTGTTCTGATAGTAAAACCAGGCGAAATCCTTGATGAACTTCAGACCGTTGTCCTCACCATTGACCATGGTCGGCAGAAACGCACACCAATCGGTGAGAAATGCCACCAGATCCGGGAACCGCTTGCCGATCCATGGGTTGACCCCCGGATAGCCCTGGGGAAGCTGACGCATGTCGGCAAACGCATCGTCCAGCAGTTGACGAAATGCCGTATCATTTTGGTGGGTGTTGATCAGATCCTGAATCGACGCCTTGCAGGGACCATGCGCCATCAGGGGGTCGGCTTCACTCGAAGTCGCTGGAAACGCCAGCAGAGCGAACAGGAGAAGAGCCCATACAGTGGAGCGTGTTCGACATTTCATAAGCACCTGCCTAAATCATTTGGAAGTGGACCCAGAATAATAGCTTCAGGACCCTATCTTGCCAGACAGACACTAACCGATAAACAATAATCGTTTACTTAAGTAAAAACCCTGATCAACAGCGTGCGACTAAAGGTAATCATGATCCACCTTACAGTCATTCACTACGGCTTTGGCTTCCAGAACCACAACTCGCGAATAAACTGCATATAATAGGCCCCACCCCAACGGATCACCTGAAGCTTGCGATCCCCTCCCACACGGGGAGGCTCGCCCACCGCGACCTCTTCAATCCGCATCTTGGCTTTGAGCGCCCGTACCGACATCAAAGGCTCCCAACTGATCACGGTAAAGAAAAGTCGCTCCACAAGCCGGTAGGCCGACTCCTCCATCAGACCCAGGTCATAGACCAATGAGCGAGGAAACGCACGATAGATTACCATGCAGTCGGTATAGCTTCCGCCGTAGAGAAAGTTGACCGTGCGGGTAAAGAGCCAGTTGCCGAAACCGGTGAGAATATCGTCATCCTCGCTGACGGCATCATCTTTGTAGCGGGAACCGATTACCAGATCCGCTCCACCGCGCACCTTCTCCACCAGATCGGGAATGTTCTCCACCGGGCAGTTTCCATCCGGGCTGATGGTGACGATAATATCCCCGGTTACGTGCTCCATCACCTCAAAATAGGCGTGCCGGATCCCCGACTTTTTCTGCACATAGACCTCAAGGCCGTTCTCCCGCGCCCACTCCACAGTCCCATCCGTAGAGCCGCCATCAACGATGATCACTTGGTCGCACCAGGAGGGATCAACCTGAGGCATAATCGCCTTGACCCCTTCAACCTCGTTCAGAGTCAAAGCCAGGAGTGTAACTTTCATATCATTTCCAAATTCAGAGAGGCAGCAGGAGATCCGGTGCCAGACAAATTCCATAAGCAAATGAGCGCGCTGCAACCCTACAGACAACGCCGCCCAATTTCAATCGTTTGGAAAAGCAAAAGTTACGTCCTCACCTTCCGGAGAGCTGACGCATCACGATATCCAGCCACTGATCCTTCATCCGTTGCAGCATGGGGCTGGGGTGGGCGTAAAGCGGCTGTCCTTCGTCGGGACGAACACCAATGATACGCCACCCCGCCAGCCGTTTCAGACACTGCCGGGCCAGTGGCTCCAACGCCCTATGCCGTCCCCACCCTGCCAGTACAGGCACCGCCCCTTCAGGACCGGCCAGCGCCCGAAATGCCGCATCCCGCCCCCCGCCAAACAGCGAATGCCCCTCGCCGCCACGAACCCCCTCCAGACGCACCAACTGACGCATCAGCAGTGGACTCTTGGGCTCTCTCAGGTCGGATAGATTCAACACACGGGCGTGACCAACCCCCGCCGCTGCCATGAGACGCATAATCTGATACTGGGTGTTGTCCGGCCTGGTGGGGGTCAACACCTGCGCCTTGGCGATCTCGTCTACCGAACGCACCGTACGAGGCTCATACCCCCCATCCAAGGGACGGGAGGAGCCGGGATTCATCATCACCACCAGCAGCCCCGGATCCATGGACTGAATCGCCTGAATGTCCCGTGGCGTCCCATCATGGGCGATCAACTCCAGCACCGAGCGGCAATCATAGTGCGTACCGCCAAGCTGGATTCCGTAGAAGTGGCCATACACCCCATACCGTTTCTTCAACGCCGCCGCCCGGAGCTTTTTGGCCGCTGCCATCTCACCCTCCATCATCTCACGCCTCTCCCACCAAGTCGCACCACAGCCACCAATCTCACGTCACCAATCTCACGTCACCACTCTCCCAAGCGCACACCAGCCGCTATAATCACTTCAGGATCAACCCATCCCATAGGCCAAGCATGAACACACCTTCGCAAAATCTCTCCATTCCCCAGGCCCTGGCCTTGGGGCTGCAACACCACCAACGAGGCGAACTGCCTCAGGCGGAGCAGATCTACCGACAAATTCTGACTGCCGACCCCAGACACGCCGAAACACTGCATCTGCTGGGGGTGATGGCCATGCAGGTGGGACAACTCCAGGAGGCGGAACGCTTGATTGAGCAGGCGCTCTCCATACAACCCCGCTTCTCCGGTGCCCTGGGCAATCTTGGCAATGTACTTCGGGAGCAGGGGCGACTGAAAGAGGCAACGGGCCGCTTCAAGCGCGCCATCAAGCTGGATCCAAAGGCCTCCGACCTGCATCTCAACCTGGGGGAGACATACCGGCGCATGGGACAGATTCGCGAGGCGATCTCCAGTTACCGAAGAGCCGCCACCCTCAACCCCGGCTTCAGTCAGGCCCACAATAGTTTGGCCAATCTGCTCAAAGAGCAAGGGCGAACCAAAGAGGCCCTGAAGCACTACCGTAAAGCCACCGCTTGCGCTGACACCCCGCCGGAACCCCACCACAATCTGGGAGATCTACTGCTGGAGATGGGAAAAACCGAGCAGGCCATCGCCAGCTACCAGCGTGCCCTGGCCATCCAACCGCAACTGGCCCCCACCCACAACAGTCTCGGCAACGCCCTGAAAAAGGCCGGACAACTGGAAAAGGCCAGAGATCACTACCAAACAGCCCTGATAATCCAGCCCGACATGATTCAAGCCCACAACAATCTCGGCACCCTGCTGGCCGACATGCTGGAGATCGAACCGGCCATCACCAGCCTGGAGAGGGCGCTTGAGCTCAAACCCGACTACGAGAGCGCCCTGTTCAACCTGGGTAGCCTGCTGGAAAAACAGGGACGACTGGATGAAGCGCTGGCACGATTTCTGGAAGCACTAAAGATCAACCCAAACGCCACCAAAGTCCGAAATAATCTGGGCAATGTCTATCTGGGACTAGGACGCCTGAAGGAGGCCATGACCTGCTTCCAAAAGGGGCTGGAGACCATCACAGACGCCACCGACACCCCAGAAATGCGGCAGATCGCCTACATTCTGCGTCGCAACGTCACCATGACGCAGCTCTACACCCCCGGCACGACCCATGAGGCGCTGTTTGAAAGCAGCCGGGAAAGCGTCACGCACCATCTGGAGGAGAACCACCTGGAGAGCGCCCCACTCCGCCCGGCCCTGGATCCTCATCTCGGCCAGCGACGGATACGGGTGGGATATCTCTCTTCCGACTTTCACGACCACCCGGTGGGCCACAACCTAAGCCCGTTGCTGGAGAACCATGATCGGGAGGCTTTCGAGATTCACCTCTACGCCGAGCCACCCCGAAAAGATGACGACACCCGAAAAATGCGCCAAATCGCCCACCAGTGGCACACCACCAGAGATCTCACCGACCAGCAGGTGGCGGAACAGATCCGCAAGGACGGCATCGACATCATGGTTTACATGGCGGGGCTGTTCGACGACAACCGCTTCATGATCGCCGCCCATCGCCCGGCCCCACTCCAGATCAGCTTTCACAGCGGCACCACCACCGCCCTTGAGAGTATGGACTACTGGATCACCGATCAGCTTCTCCACCCCAAAGGGCGCTATCAGGAGCGGTTCAGCGAAACGCTCTACCGCCTGCCCAACTTCTACGCCTACCCCATCCCGGAACAGGCACCGCCGGCGAACCACCTTCCAGCCAGAGAGAACGGCTACATCACCTTCATATCCCTCAATAATCCGGCAAAAATCAACGGCGAGGTGATTCATCTCTGGTCGCGAATTCTCACCGAACGGCCCGATGCGCGGCTGATCCTCAAATACCGCAACCACTTCGGCACCCCCTCGCTTCGAGAGACCATCCAGAGACGCTTCAACGCCCGAAACATCGACGCCGAGCGGATCACCATGTTGGAACAGGGGGGATCACTCCAGGAGCATCTGGCCCTCTACCATCAGGCGGACATCGCCCTGGACCCCTTCCCCTTTACCGGGGCCACCACCACCTTCCAGGCTCTATGGATGGGCGTGCCGGTGGTGACGCTGCCGGGGGATCGTTTTATCAGCCGCATGACCGCCGACATCATCCACCACGCGGGCCTGGATGAACCCCTGGCTGCGGAGAGCCTCGACGCCTACCTGGAGAAGACGCTGCAACTGGCAGGCGATCTTCAGACCTTGGATGAGATGCGCCAGAGTCTGCGTCAACGCCTGCGCACATCCCCACTCTGCAACGGCCCCGAATACGCCCGCCAGATGGAATCCGCCTACCGAACCATGCTCGATGAGATCACTTGATGGACAATAGCTGCACATCAAAGATCAAGGTGGCGTTGGCAGGAACAGAGCGTCCAGCCCCCCGCGCCCCATAGGCTAGTTCGGTGGGAATAAAAAAGCGATACTGCCCCCCGACCCGCATATACGGAATCCCTTCGGTCCAGCCGCGAATCACCCGATTCAGCGGAAATACCGCCGGTTTGCCGCGCTTCATGGAGCTGTCGAACACCTCGCCATTGATCAGACGCCCTTCATAGTGGACCTCCACCCGATCATAGGCGGTGGGGTGGTTGCCGTTTCCCTTTTGCAGCACCTGGTACTGTAGGCCGCTTTTGGTGGTGATCACCCCCTGAACCTTGCCATTGCTCTGCAAAAAAGCGCGCCCTTCACGAAGATTCTTGTCGGCCAGCACCGAAGAGGATCCCCCCTTGTCGCCCCAAAAAGCCATATGCGTCTCTTTTTCAGGACCACCCGCCGTGGCCTGCTCCACAGCACCCCAAAAAGCCGCCGCCCCTAGAAAGGCCACCACCACCAAGCCACGCCCCACACGCAATCGTTTACCTCGCATCATCGATCTCCCTCTCTATCAATCACCTCTGAAATGGACGCCATAGACGTTGTTGTGGCACCATGACCTATCGGAGCCCGCAGAAACAAGGAGCGAGATGAGAGCGGCGCTCAAAAAACTGTTCATCCTCACCCTGCTGACCGTTGCCGCCACCCTGGCAGCGGCGCTGCTCTACGCCCCCGATATCGCCACATGGGGTGCCAAGAGAGGACTGGACCACCTGGGGATTCCCGTCTCGGCGCTGACGGTGCGTACCCTCACCCCCTATCGACTGGAGATTGGCCCGCTGGCGTTCCGGAATGAACCCCTTCAAGCTACCCGCCTGGAGCTGCGCTATACGCCGGAGATGCTGCGACAGGGACGCATCGACACCCTCCAGATCGATGGGCTCCGAACCACACTTCGCCAACAGAACGGGCGCTGGCACCTGCCCCTGGAGAGACATCTTCCAGCCGAGCGCAACGCGCCATCCAAGTCGCCGACCAAAGCTGTTCCGATCCCTATTCCGCCACTCTCCACCCTGATTCTGAAAGAGGCCCAGATCACCGCCGTCAGAGAGAACGAACACCATGCGGTCACCGGCTACGCCAAAATCACCTTTCAAGCGAACCAGATCCGCACCCAGCTGGATCTTCACCAGCAGTCGCACCACCTGACACTCAAAGCCGACCTGACCCTGCACACCGAGCAGGGCACCCAGATCAAACTTGATGGAGAGCTGTCGGCACCACAGATCGCCGGATGGCCGGTGCAGACCGTGCAACTCTCCGGAGAACTGAACGGAACCCCAACCAAATTCCAGAGCCATTTCACCACCCAACTGACCATGGACGGCACCACACCCGACAAAGAGATTCAGATCCGACAGGGAGTGTTGGATCTCCAGGCTCGGTTGATTTTTGACCAGGGAGAGGCACAACTCTTCCTGCAAAAACCGCTAAATATACATTTTAAACAGCTACTTATACCAAAACACCGACTGCACCCCAAGGGGCGGCAAAGCCCAGGTCGGCAAGGCGGAGCGTCATGCCGGAGCCCTTCTTTCGGCCCCAGTC
>JADFWT010000083.1 GCA_015233785.1 Magnetococcales bacterium | reverse complement strand
CTCGGAATGCGATTTTGCAACAGGCGGGTACGGCGATTTTGGCTCAGGCCAATCAGCAGCCCCAGTTGGCGTTGCAGTTGCTTGGATAACGCTTGACGATATCTTGTCTCTGATTCTATTGGTTTTAGTTGGACAGCGCCCTATCGGCATGGATAGGGCGTTTTTTTTTAGAGGGGGGATGTTTTTGGGTGGTGATTTATTCCTCATGGCCGGATAAGTTTGCCGCCGAGGGGGAGATAATTTATTGGTGCTTGGCAAGTTTTGCCTGGTCTTTGGAGAGATGTTAGAGGTATATTTTATGTAAGTTGTTGTATATATTGAGTATATCATTGTTGGCATGCAGTGTGCTTAGTATATACCCGAGAGAGATTTTTCCCCAGGAGGTCATACCGGATGGCAGGCTTTGCTGGGGAGACGATGAGACAAGCGCCTGATGGTTGGCGCGGCTCTGACCACCCTTTCGCACGTATGAAGAGTTGAGAGACGAGATATGGAAATTCAGGGAACCCGTTTTGGAAGTTTGGAGTTTGATGAAAAGGATGTCATTTGTCTGAATGATGGGTTGCTGGGCTTTCCTTTGAGCAAGCGCTTCATCATGTTTCCTTACGACGATGATTCAGCCTTTTTCTGGCTTCAATCAGTGGATGAGTCGGAGATTGCTTTCATTGTCGTCAACCCGTTCGAATTTTTTGCCGATGTGGAGTTCGCCATCCAAGATGATGATGCTGCCGCCATCGGGCTCGAGCGGGGCGAGGATGTGGAAATTTTTACCCTGGTGACGGTCCCGGAAGGGCGTCCAGAGGCGATGCGGACCAACCTGGCTGGCCCAGTGTGCGTCAACACCGCCAACCGGCAAGGGAAGCAGATCCTGGTGAAGGAGTACTCTCCCAGGCAGCCGCTGATACCGGAAGGGATGCGGGGAGACTTCCGCAGCCACTCCAGGAAAAGAGTTCAGTCCAAGTAGGAACGGGCCGATAAGTCCAATAGGCGGTTTTAGCTTCGGAAGATGCGGGGCCGCAGAGCAGGAGAATCAAAATGCCACTCTATATCAACACCAATGTGGCCTCGTTGAACGCCCAGCGGAATTTGATGGGATCGACGAACAAACTGGGAAGCACCTTTGCCCGGTTGGCTTCAGGGCTTCGGGTTAACAGCGCTAAGGATGACGCGGCGGGTATGGCGATTGGTCAGCGCATGACTTCCCAGGTTCGCGGTCTGAGTCAGGCAGTACGCAACGCCAATGACGGCATCTCTCTGGGGCAGGTGGCGGAGGGGGCTCTTGAAGAGACCGGCAACGCTCTGCAACGGATTCGGGAACTGGCGGTTCAGGCGGCCAACGATACCAACAATGCCAGTGACCGGGCGGACCTCCAGGAGGAGGTGAACGTTCTGGTATCGGAGATTCAGCGCATCTCCTCCCAGACGGAGTTCAACACCCAGACGGTACTGGACGGCACCTACAAGGCGGGAACAGCCGCCAAGTTCCAGATTGGTGCCAACGAGAACCAGACGGTAGAGGTGACCATCGGCGCGGCCTACGACAGCGCGTTGCTTGGGACCACCACCGCCAGTGGCGGATTGGCCGGAGCCGGATCGGTGGTTCTTACCACCCAGGCCGATGCCAACGCCACCATCAGTCAGATCAGTAATGCGTTGGATAGCGTGGCCGATATTCGGGCCAAGCTGGGTGCCATGCAGTCTCGCTTTGAGTCGGTTGTGGCCAACCTCTCCAACGTGGTGGAGAACGTTTCGGCAGCTCGTTCACGGATTTTGGATGCCGACGTAGCCGCAGAGACGGCGACCTTGACTCGGAATGCGATTTTGCAACAGGCGGGTACGGCGATTTTGGCTCAGGCCAATCAGCAGCCCCAGTTGGCGTTGCAGCTTCTCGGTTAAAGAGAGTAAATCGTAGTTCTGTTCGTCAAGGAGGTTCTTATGAGCCAGTTTTTCAACCTCAACATGCCTCCGATGAGGGGAGGCGTTGCAACAGGTTTGGGTCAGCAACAGCAGAAGCGTCAACTTGACCCCGATAGGAGTCAAAATGTTGGCCACCCACTGCTCAGACATGAGCAGCAGGTTCGGCAGGCCCGTAAAGATGAGGCGGTTCAGACGCTCTCTGATCAGGAGAAGCGGGTGGAGGAGAAGACCCTCCCACGTGAAACCGCCGCACCGGATGGTAAGCAGTTCGACCAGATGGTGGATGAAGTGAACCAGACGATGAATCGATTTACGTCGTTGCAGTTTTCGGTCGATAAAGAGACCAATGGCTATGTGGTCAGCGTGGTGGATAAGAGTACCGATGAGGTGATTCGCCAGATCCCCAGCGCCAACATGGCGAAGGTGGCTGGAAAGTTGCAAGAGATGGAAGGTCTTCTGTTCGACAGGTCGGTTTAGACCTTAGGGCGTAGAGGGCCATTCCGAGGATGACTTGGAATAGGAGGAGAAAATGGCGCTCGGGAGCGTAACATTTGGTGGTTTGGCCAGTGGATTGCCGCCGGACATTGTTGACCAACTGATGTCCTCGCAGCAGACTCGTCTCAAACGCATGGAGCAGGAGAAGAGCTACTATCAGAACCAGAAAAGCGCCTTCTCTGAACTCAACGGCAGGCTCTCTTCGTTACGCAGCGTTTCAGAGACGCTTCAGGACGAGGCAAACTTTTCGCCCCATACCGCTTCGGCTTCGGACACGGATCGACTGAGTGTGACGGCGGACAGTACCGCTCTCTCCGGCAACCACACCGTTTCTGTTCAGCGGCTGGCCACCAACCAGACCCTTATGGGAGCTGCTGGCGTTACCAGCTCTACCGATACTGTGGCGTCGGTGACAACATTCCAGTTTGATTACAATGGCCAGACCTATACCAACGATGATTTTGGTATAACGGCGGGCGATACCATGTACACCGTGGCCGAGAAGATCAGCCGGGTGGACTATACGGCAGCGGACGGCACCTCCGAAGAGGGGATCTCTGCCAGCGTGCTCTTTGACGGCACCAACTATCGGTTGGTGATGACGCCTGTGGATAGCGGGGCCTATGCCCGTAATGCCACCGATGGCTCCACCGATACCGAGCGGATCGCCAACATCACTGATACGCTGACCTTTACGACCGGTACCTATGGTGCCTTGAGTCAGACCATCTCGGGTGAAGATGCTCTGATGACGGTGGATGGTCTTTCAAGTATCTACAGCACCTCCAACACCGTGGAGGATGTGATTCCCGGCGTTACCGTGGTGTTGAAGGACACCAGCGCCAGCGTTACGGCGGGCACGCCGCCCACCGGCGGTACCGATATGTATATCTCGGTTACCAACGATACCGACTCGCTCAAGGAGACTCTGAACGAGTTTATCGGGGCGTTTAACGGGGTGATTGATTATGTTAACAGCGAGCGTGGGGCCAATGGTCTGTTTCGTACGGAGTCATTGGCGCGCAGCGTCATCTCCCAGATGCGCAACGAGCTGAACGCCGCCACCAGCGATACCACATCGCCCTATTCGGAGTTGACCACGTTTTCGCGCATTGCGGAGTTGGGGATCAAGACCGACTCCAGCACGGGACGCTTGCAGCTCGACACCACCGATTTTAACAACGCGGTTTCGAGCAACTACTCGTCCATTGCCGACGTGTTTACCAGTGAGCCCACCTCGGCCAACCGCACCGCATTTGAAACAGCCGAGGCCAATGAGGGGTTGGCGCACCGGATGGCCGACCTGGTGAAGAATATCACCAACAGTGTGGATGGTTCCCTATCCGGCAAGACCGAAGGGCTCAACATTCGCATCTCCAGTTTGGATGATCGCATGCTGCGCGAGAGCGATCGGCTGGAGCGTATGAGAGAGCAGATGACGCTGAAATTTGCGCGTCTGGAACAGTTGATGAGTCAGATGAATGGAACCGGTTCCGCTTTAACGCAGTCGTTGTCTCAACTGTAGTCAACGCTGTGGCGGTCAGAAGAGAATAAACAACACCAAACGAGAGGGCTATTGTCGTGGAACAGATGGAAATGATGTCTCAACAGAGCGAACCGGGCGTGATGGCGCCTCCCGCGATGGATGAGGAGCCTACACCGTTGGAAGTGTTGATTCAGCTCTACGAGGGCGCGATCAAATTTCTGGGAGAGGCCTCCGAAGCGTGTGAAGATGGTCGTACCGATGAGTTTCTGCCCTTGTTGGAGCGTGGAAAACGAATCATTGTGGCCTTTCAGAAGACGCTGGACCATGAAAAGGGTGGACAGATTACAGCGCGTCTCAACGATCTCTACACCTTCATGCTCGACAGTCTCTCCCAGGCGGAGTTGACCCACGATGTCATGTATATTGACCGCGTCGTTGAACAGCTTCAGGTTTTGCTGGACGGATGGCAGGGCGCCAAACAGCGGATCCCCGCGATTTCTTAAGGGAGCGAATCGATGTCCTACGCGCTTCGTAGTTACAAGAGTTCCCGAACCGCCACCGCGTCGAAGGAGGATCTGCTGATTCTTCTCTACGAGGGGGCGATTCGTTTTCTGGAGCGCTCCATGGCGGCGCACGAGAAGAAGGATCTGGGGGAGCACAAGGAGCTTCTTCGTCGGGGAATTGCCATTATTGCCGAGTTGCAGAACACGCTGGACTTCAAGAAAGGGGGCGATTTGGCCATTCAGCTTTATGAGCTGTACGGCTTTATGCTTACCTATCTGACCCAGGCCAACCTGAAGCAGGATATGAGCTGCATTGCCCGTGTGGTGACGCAGATGAAGACCCTGCTTGAGGGGTGGCGTGTGGCGGTGAAGCAGGTGAAGCAGCAGAAGATGGTCGCTCCGCCCGTGCCCCAACCGGTGGCCGCAGGAGGCGCAACCGTCGGTACCCGTCTGTCGGTTAAGAGCATCTGATGATCATGGAAGAGATTATCGCCCGTTTGGAGCGTATCCTGGATCAGGCCGACGCTCCTGAATCGTTGGATGAGACGGTGCTTGCGGATCTTCCTGAGCTGTGGAATCGTTCGGTTCTGGAGCTTCAGGAGGCGATTGCCACCCGTACGGATCCTCAGGAAGGGAAGTCGCTGCGTGCTCGTCTGAAGCGTGTCATTGCGCGCATTCCAGAGGTTCAGGAGAAGATTCAGGCTTACCGTTCCGGCGAGGTGCAGAAGTTTGCCACGGAGAACCGGCGTCTGAGTGCCATGCGGGCCACACTTCGCGGGGTTCGCGATCAGGGATCCTCCACTTATAATCGAGCATAATGTCTCGCCGGTTTAGGGTTGAACCGGTGGGGCATCCCCTTATTTATTCTGTTACACTCTCCCCATGCGTGTCGAACATCCATCTTCCCAGCCCCCCTTTCCCGGCGTGGTTCGTATAGAGCCCGCTTCGGCCTGTAATCTGGCCTGTTCTCACTGTCCTACCGGTACGGTTTCCATGGAGCGCGGCATCATGAAGCGGGAGACCTTTGTTCGGGTCATGGAGCGCCTGCGCCCGATCAAGGATCGGCTGCGTGTGGTGGTGCTCTATCATGGCGGCGAGCCGTTCATGAACAAGCGCTTTGTGGAGATGTTGAAAGAGATTAAAAGGCTGGGGGTGCCATTCATCAAGACCATCTCCAACGGCATGCTGCTTTCCGACGGGTTGATTGAGGGCGTTTTGGATCACGGTCTGGATGAGATCGAGTTTTCACTGGATGGTCTCAGCGCCGAGGAGAGTGAGAGAATACGCCGTAAGTCGGAGAGCGCCCAGGTGATCGCCCGGGTGTGTCGTCTGCTTGACGCCCGGCGGGCCAGGCGGGGGCATTCTCTGCGGGTCTGCATCAGTCATAACCGTTTTTTGGAGCCGGGGGGGCTTCAGGGGCGTGTGTCCCCTTCGACCCATGTGGCTTCCTGGCTACGGCAGGCGTTCTCCCGTTACGAGGGGGAGGTGATTTTTAAGAGTAACTGGGCCATGGTGTGGCCGCATATGGAGGTGGACCCGGCGCTCTATGAGATCTATACCGACCCTCATGGGCCGCCGGACCGGACCCGCTGCGAGCAACTGGATGAGACGCTCACCATTGGAGCGGGTGGTGATGTGCTGGCCTGTTGTTACGATCTTACCGCCCAGTTGGTGATGGGGCGCATTCAAGAGCAGTCGTTGGAAGAGATTTGGGAGGGGGGGCGATATCGGGCGCTTCGGCAGGGGATTGCCGATGGATCGTACCCCTCCATCTGTCAATATTGCAGTACGGTACGGCGTCACCGCTATCTGGTGATGGCTACACGTTGAGGGAGATGAGGTGATGGAAGAGAACGAGCAGATTCGCTTTTGGCGGGGTGAGTTTGGCCAGCACTACATGGGGCGCAACGCCCCGGATCCCGAGCGTCTACGGGCTTTAACCCGTTTTTGGGGCCGCATTTTGCGCCGTGTGGAGGGGGCGCCTCCCGAGCGGATTTTGGAGGTAGGTTCCAATGTTGGCAATAATTTGCGTGCTTTGCGTCAGGTTTGCGGTGCCGAGCTGTTTGCTCTGGAGCCCAACCAGGGGGCCAGGGAGCGTCTGGCATCGGATGGCGTGGTGGATAGCGAGCACATCATGAACGGCCACGCCGGCGCCATTGAGATGGACGATGGTGCTGTGGATTTGGCGTTTACCAGCGGTGTAATGATCCACATTCATCCCGACCATCT
This sequence comes from Magnetococcales bacterium, assembly GCA_015233785.1. Lineage (GTDB taxonomy): Bacteria > Pseudomonadota > Magnetococcia > Magnetococcales > JADFWT01 > JADFWT01. The sequence continues at coordinate 3,663 of JADFWT010000083.1, read as the reverse complement.
GGGGCAGGCTTGTCGGGAGATTCATCGGGTGACGCGTCGTTATGTGGCCTGCATCGAGTATTTCTCTGTGGAGCCGGAGCAGATTCGTTATCGGGGTCATGAGAATGTGCTGTTCAAGCGAGATTTTGGTGGCTTCTGGATGGATCAACATCCGGATTTGCAGTTGATTGACTACGGCTTTGCCTGGAAGCGGGTGACAGGGTTGGACAATGTGACCTGGTGGCTGTTTGAAAAGCGAAGCTAAAACAATATAATATTGGGGAGTCCAGAGGGCGTCACGCCTTCTGGCGGGTCCAGGGCAGAGCCCTGGCAGGGGGGCAAGGGGGGGAGCCCCCCCCCCAAAAAAAAAAAAGCGAAGAAAAAGCGAAGCGTCTCCAAAAGTCAAAGCTACCCAATCAGCTTAAGAATCAGCGAAGGTTGAAGATTGGCCTGCGAAAGCACCGCAATCCCCGACTGCTGCAAGATAGCGTTACGGGCCAGAGAGGTCGCCTCACTGGCCATGTCGGCATCGATGAGGTTGGATCGGGCATCCTGGAAGTTCTCTGATTGAGCTGCGTTGAGAGAGCCCACCACCTCCATGCGGGACTGGAGGGCACCGAGTTTGGCGCGAATATCGGCAACGCTATCCAGGGCGTTGTCGGCTCGGGTGATCATGGAGGTGAGGTAGGCGGTCTGATCGGTGGCGCTGAACACCGTGGTGTCGGTGGTGTTGGTGCTGCCTCCGCCGAAGGAGAAGGTGCCGATCAGCGAGAGCGACTGCCCCACCCCGACCGCCGAAGCGTCCATGGGGTCGATATTCAGGGTCACGGTAGCGCTGGCGTTGATGCCGACATTGAAGGTGACGCCGGAGCTTTTGGTGGAGAAGGTTCCATTCAGCAGATCAAGATTGTTGTAGGTGGTGTCCGAGGCGATGCGGTCGATCTCGGAGATGAGTTGATTGACCTCCTCCCAGATGTCGCCCCGCTCGGTAGATGTGTTGCTGCCGGAGAGGGCCTGTACAGTAAGTTCCCGCAGGCGTTGCAAGGCGTCCTGGGTCTCCACCAGTGCCCCTTCCGCCACCTGCACCATGGATATGGCGTCGTTGGCGTTGCGGGTCGCCTGATTGAAGCTGCGGATATCTGTGGTCATACCCGAGGCGATGGCCATGGCCCCCGGATCATCGGAGGCGTGGTTGACGCGCAGCCCTGTAGAGAGCCGCTCAAAGGTTTTGGAAAGCATGCTGTTGGTGTTGCGCAGCTGTCTTCCCACCATATTGGCGGCGGTGTTGGTATTGAGACTGATCATCGTGGACATGGCCCTACTCCTTCCCATCCCGCGTCAGTGATATGCGATGCGGATCCATTTTTCTCTCAAGTCGTTTCGAAAAAAAGCCGAAACAGTTTCTAGAGAGTAGGAGAAGGTGTTCAGAGTCCTGAAGGTAAGTCTGAGGTGGCGCTCAATCCCTGGACAGGTTGTAAGACACCGAAGATGGCTGGGCGCGAGTACGCTTCTGCTCGCTTCTCGTTGATGGGCCGCATAACGAATGCGGCGGCATGGCGGTGTGTTGGACAAGTTGCAGCTTGTCAGGCGCACCGTTTTGCCCCGGATGACGGATCAATATCTCCCTTATAGCGCGATAAAAAACGGATCGCAAGATAATTATAAAGGAAAGTCCTCCTATATCTTCTCATCGGTTTGGTTGCAATTCTCTTAAGCAGTTTTTATTCTTTTATGGAGCTTTTTTTAATATTTTTATAAAGAACAATATTTTAAAAATATCGATGGGCCGTTGGTCCCCAGCATGCGAGGCGTCATGGAAGCGATGAGGAAAAAGGTGAGAAGCGTTCTGCTGCTGGTAGATGGTGAGGCGGATGCGGGGCTATTGAAGGATCTCGATGAGGCGTCGTTTGAGGCGTCTATCATGGGGGTTGAGGAGGAGCCGCCTTCGGATTTGCAGAGTCGTTATGACGCCGTATTGGTGGATGGTGTCGGCGATGTGGCAGCGCGTCTTAAGGGGGTTGCCTGGGTGCGCCGGGCAACGGACTACTGGGTTCCGGTGGTGGTGGCATTTGATGCGGGTGAGTTGGCTCATGTGTCGGAGGCGTTTGCTCTTGGGGCGGACCACTATGTAACCCGCACAGGGGGGAAGATTCCCAGTCCGCTATTGTCGGCGGTGCTTTCCAGGGCTTGCGATGTGGGCCGTTCCCGACGGGAGAGGATGGTGTGGGAGGCGCGTTTTCGCACGGTGATGGATGCGGTGCCGGATGGGGTGTGGGTTCTGTCGCGCAAAGGGCGTGTATTGGAGATCAACTCGGTGCTGGAGGCGCTGATTGGTGCCAGGCGCGAGGTGATTTTGGGGGGGTGAACCGTACCCTTACATCGCCCCTGAAGAGCGAGATGCGTTCAAGGCGCGACTGGAGCGGGCCTTGCGGGTGGGCTCCCAGGATTTTGAGGCCACGCTGCTTACGGAGGATGGTAAGCGGCTCAATGTTCGGGTGCGGGCCGGCGTGATTCGTGAGTCGGTAGGGGGTGTTCCGGCGGGGTTGGCGGTCTTTATGAGCGACCTTAGCGACTACAAACGCACCGAGGCGGCCTTGCGCTCCAGTGAGGCCCGTTTTCGTCGTGCCATGATCGAGTCGCCGATTCCAGTGATGATTTATGCCGAGGGGGGGCGCATTTCGCTGCTCAACCGGCAGTGGTGTGAGCTCTCTGGTTACAATGCCGACGAGCTGCCTACCACTTGGGATTGGATCCGCAAGGCCAGCGGTGGCGACCCGGTGCGCTCCGAGTCTCTGACGGCGCTGTTTAATGCCCGCAACTGTGCCAATACGGATCGGGAGATGGTGATTGCCACCGCCTCAGGTCACGAACGGGTTTGGGAGGTGCATGCCCGTGCGGTGGGGGCGTTGCCGGATGGTCGCCAGGAGGTGATCAGTATGGCGGTGGATGTTACCGAATCGAAAAAGGTGGAGAGTGCGTTGCTGCGCTCCCGGCAGGAGGCGGAGTCGGCCAACCGTGCCAAGAGCGCCTTTCTGGCCACCATGAGTCATGAAATACGCACGCCGATGAATGCGATTCTCGGCATGGCGGAGTTGATCTGCGAAACTCGCCTCACCGACGAGCAGAAGGGGCAAATCAACGTATTGCGCCACTCCGGCGAGGCGCTGTTGGATCTCATCAACGACATTCTGGACCTCTCCAAGGTAGAGGCGGGGCAGTTGGAGGTGGATCATGTGGAGTTCGAATTGGATGAGTTGCTCGACACGGTGGTGGATATCATGGGTATTCGCGCCATGGAGAAGGATCTCTACCTGCTGACCCACATCGCCAACGGCACGCCTACGCGGGTGTGGGGTGATCCGGCCCGCCTGCGTCAGATATTGATCAATCTGGTGGGCAACGCCATCAAGTTTACCGAGGAGGGGGAGGTGTCGGCGCATGTGGTGAGCCGTTTGGATGCGGCGGGCCGTCGTCTGTTCCGTTTTTCGGTGAGCGATACCGGTATCGGCATTCCTCCGGAGAAGCGCGAGAGTATATTTCAGGCCTTTACCCAGGCTGACTCTTCGGTGACGCGGAAGTTCGGCGGTACCGGATTGGGGCTCACCATCTGTCACCGATTGGTGGATCTGATGGGGGGGCGTATTCAGGTAGAGAGTGCTATTGGGCGGGGTAGTACCTTCTCCT
>JADFWT010000082.1 GCA_015233785.1 Magnetococcales bacterium | reverse complement strand
GATTTCGGACCCAGTAGCGGCTCCATCTCAGGAAGAGTCTTCCGGAAGCACCCTGGCGGCTAATCTGCGTGCCCGTCGTGCCGCAGAACGGGAAGCCAAGGCAAGATTGCAGCGTGCCCGCACGATTCCAGGTGCCGAACCTGCGCCTCAACCCGCTGCTGCCACTGCACCACCGCCTCCACCGCATGACCACCAAGCTAACGACGCCATGCAGAGGGTGATGGGGGATATCAAAGACACCGCCCACGGCATGAATCAACTGCTGGATAAGATTGCCAGAAGCAGTGCTAATCTGCGCGCCAATCCTCAGGCAGACCCGAAAAAGATCGCATTTATCGATCAGCATCAGCGCACACTGAAAGGGCTGAATCAGCACGCCAACGCCCTGCTTCGCAGCCTTAACTCCATGGAGAGCGCTGCATTCCCGGCCAATGACCAGAACCTCAAAATGCTGGAGCAGATGAAGCAGGAGTCCTTGAAGATGCTTAACCGGCTTCAAGGATTCCTCGCCTATCTGGACAACTCGACCCCCCAGAATCAGGATCGCCGAGCCAACCAACGTCAGGCTGCGCCCACTGCACCAGTAAGCGCTTCCCCCACCACCTCCCCGGAACCGACCCAGCCGCCGCCACCGGCCCAATCAGCCGCCCAACCTCAACCACGGGAAGAGGCCATTCAGGCAACACCGCGCCGCCAATGGGATCGCAATCAATACCAGACCGAAATAGAGTTTATCTCTGAAGATGGTCGCCGCATCCAAGGCAATAGCCAGGATATCAGCCTCTCCAGCTTGCAGATGACAACTCGTGAGTCCCTGGCAGGGATTCAACGGGGCACCACCGGCTCTATCTCCCTGCTAACCGACCCCCAAAAACGGCGCTTTCCCTGCCGCATTCAGAGGGTTTCCGATCAAACCTTGGTGATCTCGGTCACTCAACAGGTGAGTAAATTTGGTATCGTGGTGGCTGAATTGATGATGGGAAATATCGTGCAGTCGGGACAATAACCAGCCCCCATGCCCATGTATAAATCGAATCTTCCAGTAAGCTACTTCAGAAACCAAACAGGTGGATAAATCCGATTCTCTTCCGATAAGATTTCTGTATACTGTATGAATTCTACGCAAACTGGGCTTGCCCTGAGCAGCAAGCCCGGCGCTGTCACTCAAGCGCGATCCAATGCACCAAGCCGAGGAAAATCAGCCATGGCCAGCACAAACAGCAGCGACGCCGATCAGAAGCCTACCGAATCCAACAAAGCTTCCATGACCCTGCGCAACATCCCCGACGACACCCGTGCCGCCGTCCATGACGCCGCCAAGAAAGCCGGCACCCCAGTCTACGCCTGGGCCGAGCAAGCACTTCGTGAGCGTGCTGTATTTGATCTGGAGGGTGGCCCCGCCCCCACCGAACGCAGACCGGAAGAGGCGCACGCCATCCCCTCTGCAGGAGACAATGCTCTGCTGGATGCTGTACGTCAGGAGCTGGGAAGCGTCCGTCAGGCACTGGAACATCTGGAGAGAGCCGTACAGCTCAACCGTGAAAACCAGGATCGCAGCCGACAGGTGGAGCAGGCCCGCCATGAGCAGATTCAGGCGGAAATGACCGAACTGAGAAAAAATCTGCAATCCGCCCTGGACCAAGAGAGCGAAGGCGGACTCAGTCGCGACGGCGTAATCCGACTGGTGGAGAGTATGGTGCAAAAGAGCGTCAAAGAGCGCATGAGTCGCCAACTACGGGATTTTGAAAGTCTGCTTATCTGGTCCCGATAAGCATCAACACACCACGCTGGCGCCATCAACCCTTCTGCCTTTTTCCGCCTGACACCTCAGTTTAGAAGGCCCATCAGGGACGCTTATGGATAAGATCATCAAGGTCTATGTCTCACCCGGTATCTACTGGGTGGAGGTTCCCGAGGCCGACTTGAGAATACAGTGTGGCTGTCCGGCGGATAGCATCAAGCACCTTATTAAACGCGGCATGGTGATCCAAAAAGAGTCCAAGGGCATGCCCTGCGAGACCGGGCCCAATGCTATTCTGCTCTCCGATATGATGGTGCAAAACGGAAGCTTCTCTAATCTGGGGGAGTTTACCGTTTTGCAGATGCTCTATAAACAGGGCATGATTCTGCCTAATCATCCCAATAACACCGGCGTAAAACCGCTGATCATCGGCATGCCCGAACAGGTCAGTGCCCAGATGCAATACATCTATCGCGGTAACTACGGATTGGTCTCTGAAGCAGAGATGATTCAGGCTGGCGCAACCCCGGAGCTGGCCAAGACCAATCTGCGCATGAAGCTTAGCTTCGCCTTCGGAAAAATCTCCTCTTCCGCCGATTTTCTCGACACTCTGATGGTGGGAGACAACACGGTGGAGATTCGCAACGGCGTCACCATTGAACGCCTTGAGATGAATATCTTCCGCTTTGGCTACCAGGATGAAAGCGTTGAGGTAAACCTCAACCTGGAGCCGGATCAACAGTACGAATCGGCCTACCCCCTCGGCTTTCAAAAGATAGACCGGGAGTTCTTCGCGGTGGTCCACTCCGGCGAAGGGGATGGTTGGGACATCAACCGCCCCACCATGTCCAGTATTCTCATGTATCACGGTAAAATCTACCTGATTGATGCCGGGCCCAACCTGCTGCACAACCTCACCGCGCTAGGCATCGGCCTGGATGAAATCGCCGGGATATTCCACACGCACGCCCACGACGACCACTTTGCCGGAATCCCCACGCTGATGCAGGCTGGGCATAAGCTCACCTACTTTGCCGAACCCATGGTGCGGGCCTCCGTACAAAAAAAAGTGGCGGCACTGCTCTCTACCGAAGAGGAACGCTTTGAGGATTTCTTCAATATTCACGATCTGAAGATGGGCGTCTGGAACGATCTCAACGGTCTGGAGGTGAAACCGCTCTTCTCACCCCACCCCCAGGAGACCACTATCTTCCTGTTCCGCACCCTGGGGGATGAGGGGTACAAAACCTACGCCCACTTTGCCGATATCGTCGCCCAGGATGTACTCAAAGGAATGATTGAGGAGGATGAGAGCAAACCGGGCGTAACCCAGGCATTCTACGATCAGATTGCCCAAGAGTACCTTCAGTCGGTGGATCTGAAAAAGGTCGATATCGGCGGCGGCATGATCCACGGCGTAGCCAAGGATTTTATTGAGGACAAATCTAAAAAAATCATCCTCTCCCATACATGCAAAGCACTGACTAGAAAAGAGAAAATGATCGGCTCCAACGCCCCACATGGAGCCACCGATATTCTAATTCCAAGCAAAACCTTCTTTTTGCAGAAGCACGCCATCAAGTATCTCAAAGGGTGCTTCCCCGAAATGCGCAAGCACGACCGGCACATCCTGCTTAACAACGATATCATCGAATACAATCCCGGCGAAATCGTCTGCAAACGAGGGGAGATTCCCACCGGAGCATTTCTGCTTCTCACCGGCATTGTTGAGAAACTGCATGCCGAGGAGAGCATCACCAGCCAGCTCTCTGCCGGCGCGCTGATCGGTGAGTTGACCGGCCTGCACGGCACGCCATCCGGGGCCACGTACCGTTGTGCCAGTTATGTCGAAATGCTGCATATTCCAACCGCCCTCTACATAGAGCTGGTGAGCCGCAACAATATGATGCAGGAGATCGCCAGCACCTGGTCTGTGCGGTCATTCCTGAAAACCACCCACCTGTTTGGCGAAGGGGTCTCCCATACCCGCTTAGGACGCATTATTAATACCATCCAGACCCAACACTTCGAGCCGGGCCAAGTCATTACCTGCCGGGATCTTGGGTCACTCAACGTCGTCCACAAGGGGCGCTTTGCCCGCAAAGTGGGAAGCGAAACCATCGATACCCTTAAAGCGCGGGATTTCTTCGGCGAAGAGGGGGCCGTGTTTGATTTCCCCTGCCTGTTTCGGATTGAAGCGCTGGAGCCGTCAGTTACCTATCAGATCCCAGGGCCGCTGGTGGAGAATATCCCGGTGGTGCGATGGAAGCTGTTTGAGTCCTACCTGAAGCGGGCCATGCGCATCATCCACGCCGGCAAAAAGACCGAAGTGTTTACCTGGCGGGAGGAGTTCAATGTGCAGGTCTCCGGCATGGATACCCAGCATAAACGGTTGGTGGAAATCGCCAACAGCATCATTGAGATTCTACGCTCCACCCAGGATCGTGGATCCCTGGAGCGGGCCTTCGAAACCCTGGAGGATTATACCAAGTATCACTTTGATGCCGAAGAGAAGGTGATGGAGCAGTACGGCTATCCCGATCTGGAGGAACATAAAAAACTGCACGCCACCTTGATGGAACGGGTACGGCAATTCCGGACAGACCTCCAGGATATCAAATCCCTACAGAATATCGATTTCAAGACCTTCTTCACCAACTGGTTGGTGCAGCATATTTTAACAGAAGATCGTAAGTATGGGACGTTTCTTAACAATCAGTGCATCTTCTGACGCCGGCGGGTTATCCAGCCTGAAAACCTCGCACCCCCCACCAGCAAACAGGGGGTCAAAAACAGCGTCATGACGCTGGCAAAGGTCAACCCCCCCGCAATGGCCGTGGAGAGCTGTATCCACCACTGGGTAGAGGGTGCCCCTACCAACACCTGCCGACCAATAATATCTACATTGAGCGCCAACACCATCGGCATCAGCCCCAGTACCGTGGTCACCGTCGTCAACAGTACCGGGCGCAGCCTCAACGAGCCGGTCTTTAACGCCGCCGCTACCGGCTGTAGTCCCACCTTAAGCTGTTCATTGTAGGAATCAATCAAAACAATGTTGTTGTTGACCACTATACCGGCCAAGGCGATGACGCCAATGCCGCACATCACCACACCAAACGGCTCACCGCTCACCATCAGCCCAATCAGCACCCCCGCCGTAGAGAGCACAATGCCACTCATCACCAATGCCGCCTGATAGAGGCTGTTGAACTGGGTTACCAGTACCAACACCATCAAAAACAGCGCAATGGCAAAGGCATTCCCCAAAAAGGCCATGGTCTCCCGCTGATCCTCATCCTCCCCCTTGAAAGCCACCTCCACCCCTTCACCAAGCTCCAACGCCGCCAGCGCCGTGCGTAGCTTTTTCACCCGCTCGTCAGCCAGACGCCCTTCCGCCACATCGGCAGCGATGGTCATCACCCGGCGCCCGGCACTGCGCTTCAATGCCCCGGTCTTCTGGGCCGGCTCCATACGCACAAAGTTACCCACTGGAATCAACCCCTGAGCACTGGGAATCCTCAGTTGCCCCAGTTGATCCAAGTGGCGATCAGTCTCCGGGTAACGCACCCGAATCTCCACCTCTTCATCCGTATCATCCGGGCGATAGGCCCCCACGCGAATACCGTTGGTCAACAACTGAACCGCCCCGCCAAGCGATGCTACATCCACCCCAAACCGGGCCGCTTCCCGCCGATCCACCTCTAATCGCCACTCCACCCCCGGTAGTGGTCGGGAATCCTCCACATCAACAAACCCGCCCAACGCCTCCATCACCTTCCGGACGCGTCCTACCGCCGGAATCAGTTGATCAGCCCGCCAGGAAAACAGCTCCAACTGAATCGGCTTGCCGCCGCTGGGGCCGGACTCCTGCTTGCGAATCTCCACCACAACACCGGGAATATCCGCCGTGCGCCCCCGAATATCTTCCAAAATAGCTGCCGCCGAACGGCGCAACCACCAATCGGTAAACTCCAACTGAACCGACCCAATTACATCTTCAGCCTGTTGACCACTGGCCTGCACAAAAGAGCGGGCATACACCATGGCCAGCTCCGGCATGCCCAGCAGACGAGACTCAACTTCACGCACCACATGATCCCTCTCCAAGGCAGACAGATCGCCACGGGCATGAATCTGAATCTTGGCAAAAGCCGGCTCCGCCTCAGGAAAAAACTCCACCCCTTTGCCCAACTTGCCATAGGTCGCATAGGTTCCAATCAGAATCATCAATGCCGCCAGAGCTGTCTTGCCGGGATGGCGCAAAAGCCGCTCCAGCAACCGCACATAACCCCTTGAGAGCACATCGCTCTCCTGCTTGATGCGAACCTTTTTTGGCTGCCTGGGGCTCATTAATCCACCCAGTACCGGCATGAAGACCAACGCCATGAATAGCGAGGCGGTCAACGCCACCAATACGGTGAGTGGCAGATACTTCATAAACTGACCCACGACACCGGGCCAGAACAGCAGCGGCATAAAGACCACCAACGTGGTCACGGTGGAGGCGATTACCGGCCAGGCCATGCGCTTGGCCGCCTGGGAGAACGATTCCCGGCCACCTTTTCCTTCTTGCAGGTAACGATCGGCCAACTCAATGACCACAATCGCCCCATCCACCAACATCCCCACCACCAGAATCAAACTGAACAGCACCACCATGTTGAGGGTCACCCCCATCAACGACAGCGTAAGAATGGCGCTGAGAAACGAACCGGGAATCGCCAGCCCCACCAGCAGCGACGAACGCGCCCCCAGAGCACCAATAATGATAATCATCACCAGTACGATAGCGCTGGCAACGTTGCTCTCCAGATCACTGAGCATGGTCTTGATCTCGCGACCAGCGTCGTTGGCGTAGGTGATGGTCACCCCCTCCGGCCAGCGCTTGCGGATCTCCTCGGTGGCAGACCGCACGGCAGCAATGGTCTCCAGAATATTGGCCCCAATGCGTTTTTTAACCTCAAGCGTCAACGAGGGCCTGCCATCTACCCGTGCGAAACCATTGGGATCCTTAAAACTGCGACGTACAGCCGCCACATCGGAAAACTGCACCACCCGGTTCCCCACCACCTTTACAGGCATGGAAAGCATATCCTCCAACGCCTGAATAACGCCGGGTGCCTTCACCATCATGCGACCACTACCGGTATCAATGGCACCCGCTGCCACCAATAGGTTATTGCGGCTGATTAGAGCATAAATCTCATTAAAACTGATGCCGTAGGACTCCATCACCAGAGGATCGACAACAATCTCCATCTGCGCCTCGCGCTTACCGGCGATTTCCGCCTCCAGCACGCCGGGAAGCGCCTCCAAACGATCCCGAAGATCGACAGCCAATCCCTGAAGCCTGGGGGCATCCAACGCCCCCGATAGAGAGATGGTCAACACCGGAAACAGGGCGACATTCACCTCTTCCACCTTGGGTTCGTCAGCATCCGGGGGCAGCTCCGCCTTGGCGTCATCCACCTTCTGCCGAACCAGTCGCAAGGCTTGATCGTTGTCGAACCCAGCTTCAAATTTCAGCGTAATCGATCCATGCCCCTCTACCGCCGTGGCAGTAATTTCCTTAAGCCCCATAAGGTTACGTAGGGCCTTCTCCATGGGGCGAATCAGCAGGCGTTCGGCATCCTCCGGGGAGATTCCCTCATGGCCAATAGAGACATAGACCAGAGGAATGGCCACATCCGGGGCCGACTCTTTGGGAATATTCTGGTAGGCGGAAAGCCCTGCCAACAGAAGAAATATCAGCAATAGAAGCGCAGTACGGTGCCTGTCAAAGGCGGCGTTGATCAGAGCATTCATGAGAGATGACCATCCCCCTTCACCGCGCTACCCTCTTTACGATTTACCGGCTCCACCGATTGGCCATGGTCCACGTATCCACCGCCGCGGGTGATGATGCGGGCACTCTGGGGCAGTCCGGTAATCCAAACCCCTTCGGCATCTGACTGCACAATCTCCACCACCTGCGTGCGGACGGTGTTGATGGAATCGACAATCTTAACCGCCAGTCGACCCTTGCGATCCAGTGTCAGCCATGCGGGGGAGATTTTATGGCTCTCCGGGTTGCCGACCGGCAGACTCAGTTCGCAACTGGCCCCCGCACTCACTTGGCCACTTGCGTTGTCAATCTCCAGCTCCACTCGGAAACTGCGGGTTTCTCGGTCGGCCCGCGCCGCAACATAACGTACGGTGCCGTTCACTTCACGACCATCCAGAAAGCGGGCAACGCCCTGCTGACCCGACTGCAACAGCGCCACCTGTTGTTGCGGAACATGGGCCGTCACCAGAATGGTACCGTCATCCACCAGCTCCATGAGCTGCGCACCAGGGGAAACATACTCCCCCTGCTCCACAAAACGCTCCTGCAGAAACCCGGCAAACGGAGCCCGAATCTGGGTACGGCGAATCTCCAACTTGATGGCCTCCAGATCGGCTCGGCTTGCCTGTAAATCCGCAAAAGCACGCTTCACCTTAAGATCGGCCTGAAAGCCCTTCTTATAGAGAGATTTGGCGGCGGTATGGTCCGCCTGACTCTGCTTGAGACGCGCCTGGGCCAACCGCTTACGGGTCTGGCGATCCTCCATGGAGAGCTGCATCAGAAGATCCCCCTTTTCCACCCGCGCCCCACGTCTGGCGGCTACCTTCTGCACCGTGCCGGTGATCTCTCCCCGCAGTATCGCCTTACGCAGCGCCTGGGCTTGACCCCGCAAAACCAGGCGGCGGGACATCGGCTCGGCCTCAGAGCGGGTGACCTGAACCCGTGGCATGCGCTTAATCTGAGTCTGAACCGCTGCGTCCACCCGCTCCGGAACATCGGTTTTGGCAGTTACCACCTGGCCGCTGGCCATCCAACCCACCAGAGAGATGGAGAGAGTGAGAGCGATATAAACGGACTTACGCATAATAACCACCTACTGAGTACGGCTCTATTGGTATGACTTACAACCACATTGTGACCACTGGTCACGACTTGATACAAATAGATGCAATAATACGGCCAATCCAGCTATAATTTTCGATCTTGATAGACCATCCCCACCAACATAAAGTGAATGACGGTATCGATAAACTCTTGTTTCTGCTCATCTGTAGCCCCGGCCAGCTCATTCCAGAGCATCAGCGTCGTCCCTTCAAAAGCGGCGTGGGCACCCCATGTCAACTTTTCGATGGGCATTCGAGGAAAAATACCCTCTTCAATGCCCTTTTCGATAATGGTCCCAAACAGGGTATCAAACTCCATATCCTTGTCGTCCATGGCCTTTTGGGCCTCAGGGGAGAGACGGCGACGAAAATCCAACGCCCGACAAAACATCAACACCCGATGATAACGCATCCCCCGAACATGGTACTTAAGAGCCAACCGCATCAGCGCACGGAGCAGGTCCAACACCGGCTGATTGTGATCCAGGCGCCGCATGGCAGCAAGCATCTCATCACCAAAATCCAAGGAGAGACGAGCGTAGATCTCCTCCTTGGTGGCAAAATGTTTATAAATGGTCCCCTTGCCAATCTCAGCTTTGGTCGCAATTTGGGCGATGGTCACCGACTGCCAGTCATCATGATCCAGTAGCCCCAAGGCCGCGTCGAGAATGTCTCGCTCCCGCCGCAAAAAATCTCGCTCTCTGCGCTCCTGAATGCCCATGACAATCATGACCCTTATTCAAATAATGACCAACGGTCACACTGTAACCATTCCAGCTCTCAATGGTCAACTATTATTAATGCATATTTCTATTCAAAGAAGCAGCAACGTATCCAGGAGCGGATACCAGAGGCAACGCCATCAACTCTCTTCAATGGTAAACAGTTTCTCGAAGTGCGCCACCTGGAGTGCCCACAACACCTCACTCTTGGCACAGCGCAAAATGATATCAGCCTGCTCATCCCCGGCCACCTTACGAAGCAGAAGCAGCGTACCGAGGCCAGAGCTTTCGATCACTGAGACATTATTAAAATCAACAATATAAGAACTAATTCCGTTATTCTGCTCCCACAACTTGCGCATCTCCGAGCCCATCTCAAAGCCGAAGCGCCCCACCAACCGAATGTGCAGGACATTGCCATCAACAACAGATCCTGTAACCGAAAAGCTATCCATTCTATTTCCAGTCCTTAGATATTGGGCGAGGTTAGTACGACGGTCAGGTCGTCATCGTCCTCCTGATCCTCCCAGCCGAGCCACTGAGCAATCTTGAGACCAATCCGATGCCGCCCCTGAAATTCAGAACGGTGGACCACCTCACAGAGATACCCCTCCCCTTCGATGTAGAAAGTCACCTCACCATCGGCAATAGGCTGGTCGGTGATAATCTTGAAGCCGGAGACGCCCAGGTCGTCTACATCCACCGCAATCCGCTGGTCCGATCCCTCCAGCACCACCTCACCAGGCGTGGTATTAGAGACCCGCAGCGAGGATCTTCTATCAATTTCGTCCGCCCTGCTCATCGCCTACTCCATAAGCTCTATTACTAGGCCTCACGCCCTCCCCAAAGCGTCGGCATGCGCAAACCGGCCATAGGCCAGATTAAATAACAGAGCATACTCTATCATAAAACAGCGATGGAGAAGATGGCGTTATTGTTAATGAAAGGGAAAAAATTCGCCCATCATGAGAGAGAGGCCAACAGGAATTGCTGACAGAGGCGGGAAAAACAAGGCCGTGCAAACGATTCAGATGTTGCACGGCCATGCTGTGAACGGATGATTCAGAGCGACACCTTAACGACGCTCAATCTGCAACCAAAGCGCGTGAACTACGGCAGGAAGCCAGCCCAGAAACACCAAAAGGACGTTGAGTCCCAATTGAGCCGTAAAGCCCACCTGGAGAAATGCCCCCAAAGGCGGCATGAACAGCG
>JADFWT010000081.1 GCA_015233785.1 Magnetococcales bacterium | reverse complement strand
GCGCTGTTTGGGTATGGCATGACGCTGCTGGCCCTCCGGCTTTTCACTGGTTGGCCGGCTCGGTTGATGGTGGTGGGAGGTGCGTTGTTGTCGGTGGTCTGGATTCGGGAAATCTATTTGACGCTGCATGTGTTTGCGCTGTTGCCGCTGGTGTTTCACTTTTTAATCCGCTTTGTGGAGCAGTCGTGTGGCCGTAGTTTTTGGTTGGCGGTATTGATTGCCACTCTGGGGTTGATCGGCAACTTGCCCTATATCGCGCCGATCCATCTTCTGATTTTCAGCGGCTTTATGGCGGTGATGGTGTGGGGGCGTCCCGGCGTGATGCGGGTGCTGTTGAAGCCGGATGGGGTGACGGCGGGGGTGATGCTTGTGACGCTGCTGGCCATTGCTGTGGAGGGGTGGTTTGCTCTGCATAGTGTGGACAGCTTTCTGCTGATCAACGCCCGAAACCCGGATGGAGGCGGCGTGCCGTTGGGGGTGTTTCTCGATTTTGGTCGGCCCACGCTGGGGACTACGCTGTTTGGCGTTCTCTCCGGGGCGCTCTCTCATGCCGACAATGTGTATTATGTGGGGCTCCTGCCTCTGGGGCTGTTTGTGATGGGGCTCTTCACCATACGTCATCGGGGGTTTTGGGGGTTTGCGGTGGGGGTGCTGATTCTTGCCTGGCTCTCCATCGGCGGTATGTTTGCCACGTTGATGTATTCGCTCTTTCCCGGCCTGAAGATGGTGCGTCTGATCGGGTTGATGTTTGGCCCGGCCATGCTGCTGCTGCTTGTGGCATCGGGTTTTGTGATGGATCGCCTGCAAGCCCTTTTGACGCAGGAGCGGATTCGCATGCAGGGGCTGTTCCACCTTCCGGCGATGATCTTTACCATACTGCTCATTATCCTGATGGGGCTGGATGTTGCCGCCCATCGGGATGTGGGCGAAGCATTGGAGGTGGCCATGGCGGTGACGCTGGATTGGCAGACGCCCTTGGTCATTCGGCTCATCGGTTATCAGCTGGCGTTGGTTTTGATCTGGTACTGGATGGAGCGTGGGGTGGGGTCGGCGGCGGCTCGAAGTCAACGGGTGATGGTGGCCCTGCTGCTGGCATTTGCGCTGGATATGGGCAGCTATCAGGTGCATACCCAGAGAACCTCTCCCAACTATGGCTCTGCCGCCCGGCCATCGCTGTTTCAGAGTGCGCCGCTCCCCTATCTTCCCCAGCGGATGGCGGATCCTGAGGTGGATAGTCGGGCCGAGCTGGCCTTTGCCATGCTCAAGCAGCCCCTGGACTACAAGAATACCGTCTCTGCTCCCTCCAGCTACGCCTTTAACCACATGGATCCCTGCTTTCCTCAGGATCGCAGCAGCCTGTATATCTTCTCCGCGTCGGTTTTGGAGATGCTGGACGCCATGTTCGATGGCCACTTTCTCAATGGGGGCAGTCGTCCGTTGTTGCGCCGGGATGGGGTGGCATCGCTGGGGTGCGGAACCGATAAATTGCGCCTGATCAAGCGTTTTCGTGTTGCCGATCGTGTTGGGGAGGCCAAGCGGTTGCTGCATGCCATTGCCGACCTGGAGCGGGAGGTGGTGCTGCACGGTCTTGATTCCGGCTTGAGGTCTCAGGCCAAGGCCCTCCCATCTGCCACAGAGTCCGAGGTGCAGGGGTCGGTAACGGTGGGGGATTTTTCAGCCAACCGGATAGCGTTGACGGTGGTCAATCAAGAGGTGCAACCGGTTTGGTTGCTCTATCGGGATGCCTACCACCCGGATTGGCGCGCCTACGTGGATGGCGCACCCGTTGGGATTGCTCAGGCCAATATTGGCTTTAAGGCGTTGTTGGTGGCACCTGGGACGCATCATGTGGTGTGGCGGTATGAGCACGGCCTGCTGGGCACTCTGGCGCATGGTGTGGCGCTGTTGGCGCTGCTGGGCGGGGTGGGGTTTTTGATCTTTATGGGGATGGGGCTGCTACGCCCGAATCTGGTCGGGCGTAGAGATTGAGAAGACTTAATTAAAGCGGTACATATCGCCGTCGTTGGTCCAGATGAAGATATTATCCTGGTGCAGTATCGGGTCGGCGTGGATGGGGTCGTTGAGGCGTGACAGGCCGGTGACTCGACCACTGAGAGGTTCCACCGAGAAGATGCGGCCACTGTTGTCGGCGACAATTACCTGTTCTTGAAACATCACTGGCGCGGTGAGCAGTCCATCGCTGAGTTGGGTGCGCCAGATAGGAGTTCCATCCATGGCATCCATGGCGATGAGGTACCCTTCGGTATCGGAGATGAAGAGTCGTCCTGTTGCGAACAGCGGGCGGCGCATGGCCGAGACTCGTCGTTCCCACATGCGGGAGCCGTTATCGGGGAACAGCGACAGCAGAATGCCCTGGTGGTTGACGGCAAATACCTGATCGGCGGTCACGGTGATACTGGCGTCGATATCCTGCAACATGTCCAGTTCACTACGTCCGCCCATCACGGTGAGATTTTCCGTCCAGATCCGCCGCCCATCTTCGATGGCCAGGACAAACACTTCCCCTGAGGAGTAGCCGACAAAGACCCGGTCGGCAAATACCGTGGGGGTGGCGGCTCCCTTGACCACCAACTGCTCCGGCAGAGTGGAGTGGACCCAGGCCCGTTTGCCGTTCTCGGTGCTCAGGGCGTAGGTGCGGTTGTCCAGCGTGGTGAAGATCACCCTGCCTTGGGCCACCGTAGGAGCCGACGACACTGTGGTGGAGACCCGTTGACGCCAGAGCACTTTGCCATCCCGGCGGGAGAGGGCGACCATTTCGCCATCCACGGTTCCGGCATAGACCTGCTGTGCATCCACCGCCACGCCCCCGGATACGGGAGAGCCGAGATAGGTGGACCAGAGGATGTCGCCATCCTTGCGGGAGAAGCGGGTCACGCGGCCATCGGAGCGGCCATAGTGAGGTACCCAGGAGCTATGATGGGTTCCGACAAAGAGATCGTCGCCATCCACCGCGAACACCGGCGCATGCTCCATATGCTCTTCCGGGGCCCCGGAGATGGATTGATCCCACACCAGCTTGAGTGGGGTCGGCTTGCCCGGTTTTGGTTCGGTATAGCTTTTCTGCAGCTCTTCGTCATCGTCGGAGAGAGAGAAAAAATCGGGCATATCCGGCATGGGGAAGGAGGAGCATCCGCCCACCATCAGGCCCATCAGCACCATCCAGAGGAGGGGCCAGGCGCCCAGCCTCAGTGGTCTGTCGCCGCCCTCCAGTCGCCTCTTGGTCCCTTGCATATTTGGCATCACGCGTGCACTCATCCGTCGTGGTTTCCCTTGATGGCCCTATTGGGTAGGTTTGGTCTCTTCAGGCTTTGCAGCTTCCGAACCATCTTGTGTGGTTTCGACAATTTTCTTGCTGTCGTCGGTCTGTTTGGGGGCTGCATTCTGCTCCGAACCATCTTGTGTGGTTTCGACAATTTTCTTGCTGTTGTCGGTCTGTTTGGGGTCTGCATCCTGCTTGGATGATGGGGTTTCAGTCTCATTGTCCGTGGTGGCGGTCGGGTCGGTGGCTGGGGTGATGATGCGGGATGCCACCGGCTTTTTCTGTTCGCCGCCCAGTCGTTCCATCTGATGGGTCAGGCGGGCTTGCAGTTCACCGCCGGGGTTGCGTCCCAAGGCATCGGTGAAGTGCAGCAGCGCCCCTTTTCGATCGCCCATTTTGAGGGCCATCAGTCCCAGCATCTCTTGGGCCTGAACCTGGAACGGCGAGTCGGCGTCGATGTTCTCCAGGAACCCCTTGGCGCGAGTTGGGTCGGAGGCGGTGAGGCGGGCGGCGTTAAGCAGTGCCAGATTGTGAATGGCCCGGTTGGTTCCTGAATCGTTGGTGTCCTGGGCCAGAATCTCCATGTGGGACAGAGCGGCGCTCTTGTCGCCCCCTTGGGCGGAGAGTCGCGCTTGCATCAGTCGCGCCAGCTTGCTGTAGCCGTGGTCGGGCTGCGTCTCAAACAGGGTGGTGAACTGTTTGGAGGCGGTGGCGGTATCTTTTTTCTCCATGGCCTCCATGGCGGTAAAGAATAGATCCGAGGCTTCGCGATCCTTGCCTTGCTGGTAATTTTGCCAGCCGACTTTGGCAAACAGCGAGGCAAAGAAAACCACGAAAAAAGCGATCACATAGGGGCGATACTTCAGCCACATTTTGCGCGTTTTTTCCTCTTCCAGCGCTTCTTGCACCTCGTCGAAGATTTGTGCATCTTCTTGATAAACCACGTTTCATCCTCCAATATATTGGCGCGGGGCGATGGTTTGGTTTCGCCTTGACCATGGGTAGTCGCCGGTTGGCGCGACGCCCGTACTCAATGGTATGACAGTCATCGATAGGCTATTTCAGGTCGCTTTTCAACCGCTCAGGCAGATCCGCCAGCGAAATTTCCTGCTGTTCTCCGCTCTCCATCACCTTGCATTGGGCCACTTTTTGAGCCGCTTCGTGGTCTCCGATGATGACGGTGATGGCTGCCCCGGAGCGGGCTGCTTTCTTCATCTGGTTGCGCATACCGCCCCCCTGAAGATTCACCTCCAGAGTGATATCCGCCCCTCGGATCGATTCCGCAGCGGCCAGGGCTACTGCTTCCGCCTCCGGGCCTGCGACCACCATGTAGACTGATGGGGCTGGTGGGGTGGTCTGGTTCTGTTCGCCCAGCAGCAGAACCAGCCGCTCTACCCCCATGGCGAAGCCGATGGCCGGCATGGCCCGTCCGCCCATATCGGCCACCAGTCGGTCGTAGCGGCCTCCTGCGGCCACGGCATTTTGTGCGCCGAGATCGCCGGTGGTGATCTCAAAGGCGGTGCGGTTGTAGTAGTCCAGTCCGCGCACCATCAGCGGGTTGATCTGGTAGGGGAGCTGCATGCCGTCCAGATGGGCCAAGAGGCCGTCAAAGTGACTCTGGCAGTCGTCGCAAAGATGTTCTTTCATGTGCGGCGCGCTCTGGGCGATCTCCCGGCAGCCGGGGGTTTTGCAGTCGAGAATTCGTAGCGGGTTGCGATCCATGCGGGATTGGCAGTGGCCGCAGAGCGCCTCTTTTTTGGATTCCAGATAGCTGGTGAGCTTCTCCCGGTAGGCGGGGCGGCAGGCGGGACAGCCCAGGGAGTTCAGCTCCAGGGTCAACCCCTCTGCCAGTCCGATCTGACCCAGATAGCGCATGGCCATCGCCATCATTTCCGCGTCGGCCAGCGGTCCCTGGGGGCCGAACAGTTCGCAACCGATCTGGTGAAACTGACGATAGCGCCCTTTCTGGGGTCGTTCGTAGCGGAACATGGGCCCCATGTAGAACACCTTCCAGGGCAGTTGCCGCTCAAAGCCGTTCTCCATGAAGCTGCGCACCACCGAAGCGGTCCCTTCCGGGCGCAGGGAGATGGAGGCTCCTTTGCGATCCGGGAAGCTGTACATCTCTTTTTCGACGATATCGGAGGTTTCACCCACGGCTCGGGCGAACAGCTCGGTGCGCTCCATGATGGGGGTACGCAGCTCATGAAAGCCGTAGAGTCCAAAGATGCGTCGCGCCTCGGCCTCCACGCTTTGCCACTGCACGGCTTCACCGGGGAGAATATCCCGAACGCCTCGAATCACTCTGATCATGATGGCTCTTTGTCCCCTTGTTTATATTCCATAATGGCGTCCAGCTCTTGCACTTCGCGCCGCACTTTATGCTCTTCATCCATGCGGGCCGAGACCGCCTCTACCTCACGCACCAGTTGATCCACCATCTCGGCATCCTGCACCTTGTGGGAGCTGTGGCCGTTTCGATAGATGAGGTTGGTGCCGCTGCCGCCCACCACGCCAAGGTGGCTCTCTTTGGCCTCGCCGGGCCCGTTGACCACACAGCCGATCACCGACAGCGAGACGGGGTGGCGAATGTGGGCCAGTCGTTTTTCCAGTTGTGCCACCACGTCGATCACCTGGAACTCCTGGCGGGCGCAGGTGGGGCAGGAGATGATGTTGACCCCTCGGGTTCTGAGTCCCAGTGATTTGAGGATTTCGAAACCCACCCGAATCTCTTCGGTGGGTTCGGTGGTGAGGGAGACCCGCAGGGTGTCGCCGATCCCTTCGGCCAGCAGCAGCCCTAGTCCCACGGCGGATTTAACCGAGCCGGGTATCAGCCCCCCCGCTTCGGTGATACCCAGATGCAGCGGATAATCCACCTGATTGGCCAGCAGCCGGTAGGCGGCCACGGTCATGCCGACGCTGCTGGCCTTGAGGCTCACCTTGATTTCGCGAAAATCCAAATCTTCCAGAATGCGAATATGGTTCAGGGCCGACGCCACCATTGCTTCGGGGCAGGGCTCCCGATAGCGCTCCAGCAGCTCCCGCTCCAGGGATCCGGCGTTGACGCCGATGCGGATGGAGACATTTCGTGCCTTGGCGGCCTGCACCACTTCGGCCACCCGCTCTTTGGAGCCGATGTTGCCGGGGTTGATGCGCAGGCCGTGGATGCCTTGTTCCAGGGAGGTTAGGGCCAGCCGGTAATCAAAGTGAATATCGGCGATCAGCGGTACCGGGGATCTCTCCACCAGCGCGCCCACGGCTTTGGCCGATGCTTCGTCCGGGCAGGAGATGCGCACCAGATCGGCACCGGCATCAGCCAGGGCTTGAATCTGCATCGAGGTGGCCTCCACATCACGGGTGTCGGTATTGGTCATCGACTGTACGGCGATGGGGGCGTCGCCGCCGATGGTGACGTTGCCGACGCGGATGGGACGGCTTATGCGCCGTGGGGCGATCCAGGAGGCGGTTTGACTCACACTCATCTCGCCGCCCGTTTAAGCAGCGCCTCTTCGGTTAGTTTCAGGTTGCGGACCACTCGGCCCGGTCGGCCCAGGCGGGAGACCTCCTTGTCGCCAATGCGAATCACCACCCCCCCGGCGTTGCCCAGCGAGGCGAAGAAGGGGCCATCATCGCTCTCTACCGGCACATCGAACCGCCCACCGGGCCGCATGGTCATCTCTTTAACTACCTGGTTGTTCTTGTTGCGAATCTGCACCCAGACCCGAGCCTTGGCCAGCAGCGAAATTGGTTTGACTTTCGGCTTGAGGGCCGGTTCATCCACGGCGGGCATGTTGAGGGTGTCCAGCGGCGCAATCTCCTCGGCGTTGGGTAGAATGACAATGGCTTGAGAGGCGGGGAACGACTCCGGCTCCACCCGAACCTGCTCCCCCTCGGGAGATGGCGTCAGTTTGATGGCCAGCTCGGTGCTGGTGGAGGTCGGCTTGGTTTCCGCTGCTTTGGCGTTGGCGGAGGTTTTGCGGTCGGTTGAAGATTCCCGCTCCTGATCGTGGTGGGCCGGGGTGCTGGAGGAGAGGGTGATGCGCTGCTCAACCGTTGGGGCTTCCACGGCACTCTGGGGAGGGCTCTGCATCATCTCATCGAAGAGTTGACTCAGGGAGTGGTCGGTAAGGACCAGCTCGTAGAGTAGAAAAAAGCCCAAAAACCCCATGGCACCCAGGGCCACCAGCCAGCGCTTTGGCAGATGGCGTGACATGCTCGGCGCAGGAAAGAAGGGGGTGTTGAGCTGGCTGCTTTTGCGCTTCACCTCGCTGGTGAACTGGTGGATCAGGTCTTGCTCCGGAAGATCCAGTTGCCGGGCGTAGAGCTTCAGAAAGCCGATGACGAAGGTGGGGCCGGGGAGGGCATCCAGTCGCCCCTCTTCCAGCGCCTTAAGGTGGGCCATGCGGATGCGGGTCTCCTTGGAGAGCGCTTCCAGTGACAGCCCTTTGGCCTTGCGGGCACGCTTAAGCGCCTTGCCCAGCTTGATGGCATTGGCGCTCTCATCCTCGGCGCTGCTCCCTTTGCGGGGCGCAGGATCTTTGGCTCCATCCGGCATCGGCTTGGCTCTCCTGTTAGGGGCCGGTTGTTTCTTGTCGGCGTAAGCGTTCATGCGCCATTCACTCCAGCAGCGTAATCTTTTTGCGCGCCCGTTCGGCCATCTCAGACTGTGGGGCCAGTTTGATGATCTGCTTCAGCAGCGGCAGCGCTTCAGAGCGTTCGCCGCTTTTTAGAAAGACATTGGCCAGCCGCTCCATGAGGGCTGCCCGCTCCTGGGGATCGTCGGCGTGAGGCAGCGCCTGGGAGAGATAGTGACGCTGTTTGTCGTAACGATCAAATTCGCCGTAAAATTCGGCCAGTTGCAGATAGGCCGGAATGTGGGCTGGATTGACGTTCAGCGCCTCTTCCAGGGCACGGGCCATCTCGCGTTTTTTGCCTTGCCGCCGATAGAGAATCGCCCGGTTGACGTTGGCGGCGGCGGCGTTTTGGAAGTGGGGGTCCGTCAGTGCCCGCGTCAGGGCCTCCTCCGCATCCGCCAGACGATCAAGGCGCATATAGGCCACGCCCAGGTCATGATGAATCTGTCCGTTCTCCGGATCCACCTTTAGAGCCGCTTTCAGGATCTTTAGCGCCTGTTGGTGACGACCCAACAGATCGTAGCACTGACCCAGGGCCGAGAGAATCTTTAGATTGTTCGGATCCTTTTTTCGTGCATCTTGAAGCGATCTCAATGCCATGCGGGCATTGCCTCGGGCCAGATAGGCCAGACCTTTGTCGATCATGACGCGATTTTTAAACTGCGCCTCTTTTGAAGGTAACCGATTTTTGGCGCATCCGCCCAGCATCGTCAGCGCCGCCAACAGCAGAATCATCGCCGTCAAGCCGCGCTGCATGGGGCTCCAACGGGAGAGCAAATCGGGTTGCGTCATGGCGCGTCTCTCCCTTCAGGCGACTTGAAAGCCGTTGGTGATGGGGTAGCGGCGATCCTTACCGAAGGCGCGCCGGGTGATTCGTACACCGGGGGCTGACTGGCGCCGTTTGTACTCGTTACGGTCCACCAGGCCGATCACCCGTACCACCATCTCCCGCTCCAGCCCTTCGGCCAGAATCTCTTTGAGTCCCCGCTCCTGTTCCACATAGAGGTGCAAGATGCGGTCGAGCTGCTCATAGGGTGGTAACGAGTCGGTATCTTTCTGATCCGGTCGCAGCTCTGCCGAGGGGGGCTTGGTGATTACCGCATGGGGGATCGGCGCTGTTTCGCCCGCCGCTTCGGCCCAGCGGTTGCGGGCTCTGGCCAGCTCAAACACCCGCATCTTGAGAAGATCCTTCAAGACCGAGAAGCCGCCGCACATGTCGCCGTAAAGGGTGGCGTAACCGACGCTCATCTCGCTCTTGTTGCCGGTGGTGACCAGCATCGAACCCTTTTTGTTGGAGAGGGCCATCAACAAAACGCCGCGAATTCGCGATTGAAGATTCTCCTCGGTGACCCCCTCTTCCAGGCCTTGAAACTCCGGGGCCAGTTGGTTTTTGAACATCTCGAACAGCGGCCCGATAGAGACCTCCGCCAGCCGTACGTCCATACGCCTGGCCTGCTCTTCGGCATCGGTCAGGCTCTCCCGTGAGGTGTAGGGAGAGGGCATCATCACCACCTCCACCCGCTCCGGCCCCAGGGCATCCACGCAGATGATGGCGGTAAGGGCCGAATCGATGCCGCCGGAGAGTCCCAGCGTCACACCGGGAAAGCCGCTCTTCTCCACATAGTCCCGCAGCCCCAGGCAGAGGGCGCTGTAGATCTCCCGTCGTTCGTCATCTTCATCGGCCGTGCTTTCCGGCTCCAGAGCGGGCAGGCGTGCTTCCGGGCGGGACTCCGCCAGAGGTAGCGGCGTCAACTGGATGGCACCGCGCTCATCGGAGATCTCCACCAGCCTTAGATCCTCTCCAAAGCGTCGGCCCATGGGTTGCGCCTGACCGTCTGGGTTCATGACGAAGGAGCCGCCGTCGAACACCAGCTCATCCTGCCCGCCCACCAGATTGAGATAGGCGACGGGCAGGCCGGTTTGCTGAATGCGCTGGCGCACCTTGGCCTCCCGACCCGGCTGCTTTCGGGTGTGGTAGGGAGAGGCGTTGAGATTCAGGATCCACTGCGCCCCTTGGGCGGCCAGTTCGGCGGCGGGTCCGTCGGCGTGCCAGATATCCTCACAGATGGTCAACCCCATCTGAAAGCCGCCATAGGCCAGCGGATGGCTGGCGTGACCTGGCGTGAAGTAGCGCATCTCGTCGAAGACGCCGTAGTTGGGCAGCTTCTGTTTGGCGATAAAGGCCTGGGGCTTGCCATTTGCAAACAGCACGCCGCCGTTGAAGAGCTGCCCCTCCTGTAGACGCAGGGTGCCGTAAACAGCATCCATGCCCATCTTGGCCAAATTATTCTGAAGCTCTGTCTCCGCCTCCTGAAGGCGCTCCAGAAACAGCGGTTTATGGAGAAGATCCTCCGGCGGGTAGCCGCAGATAGCCAGCTCCGGGAAGGCCACAAGCACAGCGCCGGCCTGCTTGGCCCGCGCTGCCATGGCGGTCAAGAGATCAATATTTTTCCCCAGGGCCCCCACATGGGGGTTGACCTGGGCCATCGCCAGTGTAAATTTCATCGCGTTACGCGGCCTTGGAACCGGTTGAACTTACGGCGCTCATCCTACGTGATAGCGGCGCAGTTTCCAATGGCCCCCAATACCCGGCGATAAGGATAAGCATCCATATGAAAGCCCCTTCCCAAGTTCGCAAGGCGATCCGCGAGATGGCCGGATACGCCCCTGGAGAGCAGCCCAAGGGCCGTTTGCGCAAGATTCTTAAGCTCAACACCAACGAGAATCCCTTTCCGCCGCCGGAGCCGGTTTTGGAGGCGTTGCGAGAGGCGATTGGTTCTGATCTGCGTCTCTATCCCGAGCCTACATCCCTGCCGGTGCGGCAGGCGGCGGCACGGGCGTATGGGGTAGATGTCGATCAGGTGGTGGTGGGTAACGGTTCGGATGATGTACTGACCATGAC
>JADFWT010000080.1 GCA_015233785.1 Magnetococcales bacterium | reverse complement strand
CACCAGCTCCAGCTCCTTCCGGCTGGCCTCATGTTTGAACATGTTGACCACTTCTTCGAAGATATCCCCCAGAAAAAATTCCACCGGTTCGATGGTCATCTTTCCGGCTTCAATCTTGGAGAAGTCGAGAATATCGTTGATGATGGAGAGCAGGGCTGAGGAGGAGCTTTTTGCGTGAAACAGGTACTCGCGGGTTTTGTCGCTAAGGTTGGTACCGAGCGCCAGCTCAATCATACCAAGAACGCCATTCATAGGGGTGCGAATTTCATGGCTCATATTGGCCAGAAAGCTGCTCTTGGCCTTATTGGCCGACTCCGCCACCTCCAGGGTGTCTTGCAGGGACTTAACAAGTTGTTTGCGTTCGGTAATATCATGAATAAAAACGGTGAGAAACAGCCTGCCGTGAATCTCCACCGAGGTGGGCGCCATCTCCAGATCGATGATATCGCCGTTGGCCCGCATGGCCTGGGTCTCAATGCGTCGTTTCAGGTCTAGCTTTTCTGTTCCACGCCGCACCCAGTTTTCAATCAGAAGAGGGTGATTCTGGCGCAGTGCTTTTGGGATGATGGTCTCAACCAGCGTACGACCTATCATCTCCTCCTTTTTGAAGCCGAACAGACGCACCGCCGCCGGGTTGAAATTGGTCACCAGTCCCTGTTCATCAATGGAGACAATAGCATCAAGTGCCGTTTCCATGATGAGCTTGAGATGCTTCTCTCTGGCCTTGAGCTGATCATGAGTCTCTTTGAGCTTTCCGGTACGCTCTGAGACCATCTGTTCAAGCTGGCGGTACTTTTCAATAATCTCAATGTTTTGGGAAACGCGGCAAAACAGCTCCTCATTGCGAAATGGCTTGGCGAGAAAATCGTTGGCACCGGCTTTAATAAACTGGGCGGCAGTGTCCTGATTGCTGTGGGAGGAGAGACCGATGATGGCCAGATCATCACGGGCAAATTTTTGGCGAATCTTTTTGGTCAGTGTAAAGCCATCCATCACCGGCATCTGAAAATCTGTCAGCACCAGATCGGCGGGCAATTCTTCCAATAACTGAAGCGCCTGTTTGCCGTTTTCTGCTTCCCGCACCTCAAACCCATAGCGGCGCAAAAAGCGGCGTACCATGTTTCTAAAGCTACGTGAGTCATCTACCACCAGCGTCTGAATATTCTTATTTTTTCTAATCCGGTCAATAAAATAGATGACCGATTCGATGACGCTGATATTGTCTTTGATAAAATAGTCGAGCACCCCTTTGGCCAGAAATTCGTTACGCATCTCCTTTTTATATTCGCCGGTGAGAATAATGGTGGGAATGTTCTTGGAGATGACCCGATCAACAATCTCGCCATTGGGGGCATCGGGAAGGTGAAGGTCCAGGATCCCCAGAAAGAAAGCCTCTTCGGAGGACTCAATCCGTTCCATCGCCTCTTTCAGGCTTTTGGCCCAGACGACCGATACATCCAGTTCCGCTTCAATTCGGGTAATGAACAGAGAAGCAAAACTGGTGGAGTCTTCAACGATTAAGAGAGAGTCCATCTGAAGATCCGTAATATAGAGGTATACTTATCCCAAGACGGTCAGATCGAACTCATCGTCATCCGGTTCATCCTTGATGATATTAAGCGGATAGTGATCTTGTTCACTCTGAATGATGATGCCGGTTCGCATCATGTTACTGATTCTCACTGCGTATCCTTCCCCATCCGGCCCGACATTACAGCCAATGATGGGCAGCACGCCACCGGCCTTTTTGTTGAGGAGAATCATTCCGGTGGCATCCACACTATAGGGCTTTGCAACTTGAATTTTTCCCTGATCATTCACCAAGGTTCGGATGGTAACATCCCCCGCCCCTTTTCGTGGAATAATAATCTGGATGGCCATGGAGCTGCCGTGCATGGGCAGGGAGAGACGATTGGAGCGTTTGCCGCGAATTTTGGCCTCCAGCGCCCGATAGGGTGATGGGCTATAGAGGTAGATGCTGTTGTGGACGTAGTTGACCTGAATGGTTTTGCTGATGGCAAAGGGCTTTTTACGCAGTCTCTGCACTTGTAGCTTGCCCGCTTGTCGCCTCGGCTTACCTGCCTTATCCAGCAAAATCACAATGGGATGATTGGAGTGAAGGGCAACTTTGACACCGGGAAGTACAAAAGGCAGCTCTTTGTGTTCCAACGGATAACGAATGGGAAACAGCTTGGTAGCTTGTGATTCATCTGCCTCCTGGCCACTACTCTGCTGGGCGGCAGATGGTGCTTGGCTACCCTTTTGTCTAGAGATCTCCGGCGATTTGTTTTCTACTGGGGTGTGCGCCGGTTGCGCGGGCGACTCACCGCCCATGGGGGTGCCGGAATCCGCCAATGGGGCCAGTTTTATCACTTTGCCGAACGACTGCTCATTAAACTGGGCATTGATGCGAATGGTACCGAAATCCACATCAATCTGAATGGGAAGCACCACATTGGAGTTCTGTTTGCTCATGCCCGCACTGGCGAAAGAACGCATATGCGATTTGGATCGATAGGTTTTATCGCTGATCACACCGGAGTTCTGCATATCGACGACGATTTTGCGCAGGGTTTTCTCCAGATTGAGGGGCGGCTCGGTGATCTGTTTGGTCCGGTCTAACAGTTCCAGACACTCCTCGGCACGGTTGTCACCGCTGGGTTGAATCGTTTTGGTGGTCAAGCCAAGCTGGCTCTGATGGAAAACCTCTTCGATATTGATAAAGTCATCACTGGTGGGAGTGCGACGGCTGTTTCTAGCAAAGTTAAGCGTTTTTAATAAGATGCGTCTTGAGAGCGTGCCGACGATCTGTTCATGGGTGCTGCGATCCTCTTTTTTGTTTGATTCGCCGGTTAGGTAAAAATCCATCACATTGGCCGCCAGGCCATGGAAAGCCTGCCAAAGCTGTTTAGGCACCTCATCGGGGCTGGAATCATCGATGACGGCTGCCGGAAAATGGAACTCAGCGATGGTTTCAAATCGATGGGTAATGCGCACAAAAGCGTCGGAACTGGATGGGTCCGGGTGCATGATGTGGATCTGCGGCACCACATCCGGCAAGGCCTGAAGCGGAGAGACCGCCGGCACACTGTCGGTATTCTCCGAAATTTCACCCCCGGAGGTTCGAAGGGCAATCAGGTAGGTGATAAAACCCTTGGTAGGGATTCTATGGTCCTCTTCGGTGTTTTCTCCGCTCTGGGTTGCCTTGATTTTAGAGGTCAGAGGATGCCGGATGCGCTCCTTAAAGGCGATATTCATGTATTCTGAGTATGCATCATAGCGCTTAACAATGTTGTCAAGCTCTTGCTCGGTCAGCGCCTTGTCGGGAAGATTGGCGGCCTTACGGTGTTCACGCTCGATACGCGGAAAGTGGGTCTGAACAATCAACTGAACAATGGCGCGTTGAAAGGCATTCCGAGTAATCTGAGCCGCCATCTCATCCACTTTTTCCTGTAGGGAGAGCTTCTCCTCTTGATCAACGCCGGCCTTAAGTTGCACGGCAATAGGTTTGAAACGGGAAGTGTTGCGTCCTAGCGAGAAGAACTTTTTTGCCACTTCAAGGGCTTCCGCGTACCCTGTCTCCTCTTCGGCACCGGGGGCCTCATCAGTGGCGGGCAGAGCCCCCAGCATAGCGGTCTCTACCTGAGAGAGATAATATTGACCGGAGGTGGCATCGATGGCGGCCTGAACGGCCTTACCTACCACGGCCCGTATGTGGTCAAAGTCAAGACGTTTGAGGGTTTCAACGGCGATGGCGGCCAGCAGATCCTTGGTGGCCTGATCAATCTTCATGGCGGTTTCACTGCCGCCGGAGCCACCATAACTGGTGGCAAGCACCTCCTGAATGGCCAGCTCAAAGGCGAGTTTAGAGACGCTATCGTTGTTGCGCAGAGGAATAATATCACGCACGTTATCGATCAAAGAGTAGCGGGTGCTCTCCTTCTTTTCGGCCTGAAGCTTCTCTTCCAGCCCCTTGAGAATCTCCTGTTTGATCACGCCTACCTGCTGGGCCCAGCGCGCCTGGTGCTCTGCAAACTCCTCGGGTGATTTAGCACCGGGGGGACCAAGATGAATCGGCTCTGTATTCCCATGGTAGATGGTCAATCCATCAGTGGTGAACATCTCCTCAATGGTAAGCATATTATTGGGATTCATGGAGAAACGCGCCATTATTGGATCGCGAATCTCATTGTTCCAGGCCCGTGCATCGATATTGCCGGGTTCTCTCTGCACCATATCGGCAAACAGCTCCCGATCAAAAACGATCTGCTCGCCCACTTTCAGGTAGAACGACGGCTCTTCCCGCTCTCTGGCTTTACCCTTGGCACTGGAGAGCAACACACCAAAGGTATCGCCATGGGGGCGAATGACCAGATGCATATTCTCCACTTTTCCGTTGTTGGGGCTGATGATGACTGGATTGAGTTCCGTGCATTCACTCAGGTCCAGATTGATGATGCGTTGGGCGCGTTGCTCGTTGACTTGCTGTTCGGAACGGTTTTCGGAGGTGATGACGGCATCAGGCTGGTTGGTTCGGGTCTCTCCTTTGAAATTTTTATCTTCAGAGAGCGAGAGTACGAATCCGGCGGGGTGGACATGGATGCCGATGAGCCCTTTGAAGATAAAGCTGGAGACCGCCTTCTTGTTACGATTGGTAGGGTCGATGACCTCGGTGGAGTAGGTCTTTCCTCTGGTCAGCGTGCGGATATAGACATGACCGTTTTCCGGCAGAAAAGCGATCTCAGCGCCAATATCCTCGGCAATCACCGAGAGTGGGGCCTCGGCCTTGGTAACAGCCATGATGCCATTGGGTTTTAGGGATGGCTGCTCCACCGAAAAGTTGAAGACCGGTCCTGTCTCTTTCTGCTCCTTGGGCTTCCCCTGAAAGGAGCCGAGCATGTTTTTAATAAGACTTGACACAAATAACCCTCCCGCCCTTTTTATTCACGCCATCACCACTATCATTCGGATCGGTGTGAGATCGCGCCACCCTCCTCCATTGTGAGTGCAATGGGTGTTTGCAATCAATGTCTATTGATCTGTTCTACCCGTCCCTGGCGGTTATTTGTCCCACGTGAGCGGAAACTCATCCATCAGTGCCGCCTGTTCACGCAAGGCCAGAACATGCTCATCCCAGTAACGCGGCCCATTAAACCAGGGAAATGCCAGAGGAAAAGCCGGATCATCCCAGCGGCGCGCAATCCATGCGGCATGGTGCATCATACGCAGGGTTCGAAGCGCCTCCACCAAGCGCAGTTCCCGGATATCAAAATCACAAAAGAGTGTATATCCACTCAGCAGATGGTCCAGTTGAGCGATCTGATCCTCCCGCCCGCCAGAGAGGCACATCCAGAGATCTTGCACCGCCGGTCCCATGCGCGCATCGTCGAAATCTACAAAGTGGGGGCCGTCATCGGTCCATAAAATATTGCCGGGATGGCAGTCGCCGTGCAGGCGGATTTGACGGGTATTCCCTGCTTGATCGAAGCAGATTCCGATCCGCTCGATCAGGTCGCTGGTGAGGGTCTCATAGGCCCGCTCCAGTTCTAGAGGAATCATGTTGGACTCTAGGAGAAAGGCGCGAGAGGCCACGCCGAATGATTCCAGATCAAGTGTTGGTCGATGGGAGAAAGGGCGCACCCCACCCATGGCGTGAATACGCCCCAACAGCCGTCCCATGTGACGCAGATTTTCCGGGAGCTCCAGATCGGGAGCCCGTCCACCCCGACGCGGGTAGAGTGAAAAGCGATAGCCGCCATGGCTATGCAGGGTACGCCCTTCCGCATCGGCGATGGGCGGGACCGCCGGAATCTCCTGCTCATAGAGCGCCGTACTGAAGAGATGCTCCTCCAGGATGGCCTCATCGCTCCAACGGCCTGCCCGATAGAACTTGGCCACCAGAAATTGGCCATCCTCCATGCCAACCTGATAGACCCGGTTTTCATAGCTGTTAAGAGCGAGCTGGTGACCGTCGCAATGATAGCCGACGCTCTCCACAGCATCCAAAATTGCATCCGGTCCCAGGTTCAGGTAGGGCGTTTTATCTTCCGATGCCGTCATATTCATCCCTGATTGTTGTGGTGGCACATTGTCCCCGTTCATATTCATCCGTTCATATTCATAGGTATCAGAATAGCATATTTCGGCGTTGAGGCGGGTCTCCCCTGGCAAATATCGTCATTTTTATTATGGCACCAGCCTGGAAGAGATTTACAATATATTCTTGGTGATTTACCGTAAATGGGGTGTTTTTTGGGAAAAATTAAAAAAAACTGTCAAATTCTTCTATTGAGGGTTGCAAAAAAAATCGCAACGTAATAAAAGTTTCCTTGGTGTTAAAAAAAAATTTAGAGAACACGCGATTCCATGTGTACATCCCTCAACTTCAAGGACTAGAGGCTAATATCGATGGCTGATGTAGCGAATGCAGAAGAGTTAGACAAAAAAGCGGCTGAGGCCGAGGCTCGTAAAGAGGCAGAGAAAGCTGCGACTAAGAAAGCGGCAACTCCTCTGCACGATGCAGCGGAAGTGGGGGACCTTGCGGCCACCAAGCAGCTGCTGAAGAAAAAGCATGATCCAGATCAACTGGATGGTGAGCAGAAGACCGCCATGCAGTGTGCCGCTAAAAAGGGCCACATATCTCTGATCAAGGCGCTGCTGAAAGCCGGTGGAAGCCCGGACATCCCGGATCACAAGGGACGTACCGCGCTTCAGGAAGCCGCCAAGAGAGGCCACATTGAGATCATTCAGCTGCTGGTCAAGAAGGGTGCCGACGCCGGTCGTCTGGACAGCAAGGGCTCTTCTCCTCTGCACGAGTCCTGCAAAAAGGGCCACGTTCAGATCATGAAGGCGCTGATGGCCAAGGGTGCGGATCGTCTGCTCAACCATCAGAACTACAAGGGTCTCACCCCTCTGCATGAGGCTGGCCGTAAGGGTCAGGGCCCAGTAGCCAAAAAGCTGCTGAAGATGGGTGCCGATCCCGATTCCCGTGACATTCACGGAAACCGTCCTGCCGTTCTGGCAGAAGCGTTTGGCTTCTCCGACGTCGCTGAGATTCTTGGCGGTCTGAACGAAGAAGAGATGGCTGAGGCCAAGAAGATTGCTCTCATGGAAGACGTGAAGATGAGCGCCAAGGGCCAAGCGATGCAGCGTGCTGCGGATCGTGGTCTGCTTCTGCCGGTCAAGGCCGAAATGAAGGGTGCTTCCCTCAACGCCGTCCGTGCTTTCCTCTCTTCGCACAGCGAAGGCGCTTCCCAGGAAGATATTGACGCCGCCGTGGGTCAATCCATTGAGGATTTCCTCACCGAGTTCATGGAAACACATGATGAGAAGGGCAAGGCACTGACTCCTGAGGAGTTGGCTGAGCGTAAAGCCCTGGCCGAAGCGGCTGCCGAAGGTGCTGCTGAAGCCGTTGAGGAAGTGGCTGCTGAGATGGCTGAAGAGGCCGTCGAAGAAGGCGCTGACGAAGCCGTGGAAGAGGCCAGCCCAGCTGCACAGGTAGCTTCCAAGGAGGAAGAGTTGAGCAAGCTGAAGCAGCGCAAGCAGGCTGAGCTTGAGAAGTTGAGCGCCAAGAAGCAGAAAGAGATGCAGGCTATTGACAGTCAGATCGCCGAGCTCGAAGAAGAGTGCAGCGTGCTGGCCAAAGCTGCCGAAATCTATGCGCGTGAGACCAAGTAAGAGAGCTGCTTAACGTAACGCCCTTGATGTTGTCCACACATGGTGCCGATAAGGTGGCAAGCGCTGCTGAAGTCTAGGAGCGCTGCCACCCAATCGGCAGTGGGACCGCATTTTTATATCGGGGGGGGTTCTCTTAATAGGGCGGCGGATGAGGATGATCTCATCCGCCGCTTTCTGTTTATATGGTATGGCCCTCGTACATACGGTTCACCAGTGCATGATGGTGTTGAATCACCCGTTCGCGACGCAGCTTTTGTGTGGGCGTGATCAAACCCTCATCCACGGTCCACGGTTTAGTGAGCGCTGTCAGGCGTCGGATACGGGCAAACTGTGGAAAAAGTTGCAGCCGCTCATTAATGCGGGTGATCAGTTGATCTCGGAGTGTACGATCTTCGTTGGGATCTTTTCCTTCCGGGTCCATCTTTTGCCGCAGTGTCGCATCCAGTACCGTCAGCGCCGTGAGGTACGGTTTCCCTTCTCCAATCACAACCACCTGTTCAAAAAGCGGATCCAGGGCGATGGCTGATTCCAGATCTCCCGGGGCGATTTTTCGTCCGTTGGCCATGACGATGATATCCTTCAGGCGTCCAGTGATCCGGAGATGGCCGTTTTTACGAAAACGTGCCTGATCTCCCGTATGCAGCCACCCTTCATCATCCAAAATGCGTTGGGTTGCTTCAGGGGCCTGCCAGTAGCCTGAGGTGATGGTATCGCCACGCACCAGAAGTTCACGCTCATCGCCGATTCGAGCTTCTATGTCGGACAGAAGCGTCCCCACGTCGGTGGGATCGTTATCCTCCAGGGTGTTGACGCAGATCACCGGGCTGCTTTCGGTGAGTCCATACCCTTGTACCAATGGAACGCCAAGGCTGATAAACTGCTTGGCCACTCGCTCTGGAATGGCGGCCCCGCCGCTTACAGCCAATCGGAGTCGTCCACCGAGACCGGTCAAGATTTTCTGTGCAACCAGGCGGCGCAACAGCGGCCAGAGCAGAAAAACCGGGTGCCAACCAACCTGCCCCTGCTGATGACGGAATCGCCGCCACCCCACCCTCTCCGCCAAACGGAATAGCCCACGTGCCATGAACGAGCCCTGATTCAGCCTCTCCCGAATGCGGATATAGAGTCGCTCGTAGATGCGCGGAACCGAAATGATCACCGTGGGCTTGGACGCTTGGAGATCTTCGGCCAGGGTGGCCACTGAGCGGGCAAACACCACTTCAGCCCCAGCCATCATCGGCAGGTAATATCCGGCGGTGCGCTCCAAGGCATGGGAGAGGGGTAAAAACGAGAGAAATCTGTCGGATCTGAGCGCCGAGACCTTGCGTAGAGATCCATAGGCGTTGGCCAACAGGTTGCGATGACTGAGCATCACCCCTTTTGGACGACCGGTGGTGCCGCTGGTATAGATCAGCGTCGCCAAATCATCTGTCGAGGCCGAGACCGCCTGATGGCTATAACGGCCCTCCGGCAACCAATCGTTCAGATAGATGAATCGGGGATCTTCCGGGCTGTCAGAGGCGCTGTGCAGGCAGATGATCCGCTTAAGTGCGGGGCTGTTTTTCAGAATCTCATCAAGCTTGTTCCAAACACCGATATCCCGGATTATCAATACCCGAGCCCCACTATCTTCCAAGATGTGCCCGACACTCTGGGGTCGGTCATCGGCATAAAGCGAGACCACCGCCAGACCTAATCCAAGTACCGCCTGATCCATCAACACCCAGCACCAACGATTATCCAGCATAATGGCGACCCGCTCGCCCTTCTCCATTTCCTCCTGCTGCAAGGCCCTTTGCCAGCGGCCTACCTCATCAGAGGTTTCCCGCCAAGTATAGCTGCGCCACCGCTTGGCATGGTTATCATAGTTTTGGTAGGCCGTGGTCTCTGCGGAGCGCTGCACACGCTCGTGAAACATCATGGGCAGGGTGCTCACATTATCTGGATTAATGAAGTCAATATCGAGATTCATGCTCTCCTACCTCTCTCTCCGGGCCAACTCTTGGAGCTGTGATCGGAAGGCGGGATGCTGCCAACCTGGATCTGGTTTAAAGCGCGCTCCATGCTTGGCTTCCAACTCTTTCAGGCGGTTGATGATGGTTTCAATACCTTGGGATGCCAGATACCCCATGGGGCCGCCGCGAAATGGGGCAAATCCGGTGCCAAAGACCACTCCGGCATCCAGCAGATCCGCGTCCTTCACTACCTCTTGTCGTAGGCAGGCCACCGCCTCGTTCAGCAGTGGTAGAATCAGTCGATCACGCACCTCC
The DNA here is from genome assembly GCA_015233785.1 of Magnetococcales bacterium. Taxonomy (GTDB): domain Bacteria; phylum Pseudomonadota; class Magnetococcia; order Magnetococcales; family JADFWT01; genus JADFWT01. Next base: position 1,208 of record JADFWT010000080.1, on the reverse strand, counting down.
TCTTCGGGAGGTTCAAGGCTTTGGCGGCGGGTTGGAGCGCCCACCTTTTTCTTATCGTGATGGTAGAAACCCTCCCCGGTTTTTCGGCCCAATTGACCCAGCTCCACCATCTCTCTTAGGGTGATGGGAACCGGATGCTCCAGATGCTCCGCCAACACCTCTGCCACTGAGAGGCAGATATCCAATCCCACCGTATCGGCCAACGCCAACGGTCCCATGGGCATGCCGAATGACTTGGCCACCGTATCGATATGGGCGAAAGAGACCCCCTCTGAAGCTAGTTGAACCGCCTCCAGCATGTAGGGCATCAGCAGGCGATTGACCAGAAAGCCGGGCGCACTCTTGACCGGTAAAGGCAGGCGTCCGATGGCCTGGGCAAAGGCGAATCCCTTGGCGGCGCTCTCAGGATCCGTGGTGGCGCTGGAGACCACCTCAAGCAGCGGCATCTTGGCTACCGGATTGAAAAAGTGCAGGCCGATGAGTTGTTCCGGGTGGGCCAGTCCCTCTCCAAGCTTCTCAAGCGGCAGGCTGGAGGTGTTGCTGGCCAGCAGTGCGCCGGACTTAAGGTGTGGCTCCAGTGCCTGAAACAGGCCCTGTTTGGCTTTGAGATTTTCGGCGATGGCCTCAATGACCACATCAGCTTTGGCCACGCCGTCACCGGCGATATCCGGCCTCAGTCGATCCATGGCCTCCTGGATCAGTCGAGGGTGACGCAGCTTCTTTTGATAGAGCTGTCTGGCTCGTTTCAGAGCTGGGGCCAACCGGTCCGGGGCCATATCCTGAAGGGTGACTGTCAAGCCGCGCAGTGCACACCATGCGGCGATATCCCCCCCCATGACACCAGCACCTACCACATGCACCCGCTTTGGCTCGCTGTTGGTCCGTTTGCCGAATGCCTTGAGACGTTCACTGAGAAAGAAGATTCTCACCAACTGCTTGGAGATATCCCCCACAATCAGGCGGGAGACCGAGGCGGCCTCCTCACGCATCATCTGCTCAAAATGGCCCCCGTAATGCTGCCATAGGTCGATCAGCGCGTAGGGTGCCGGATAGTGGGCCTTGGAGACTTTTTTCGCCGTCTGTTGGCTTGGGTCACATCGGTAAAAATCACCATGGCGGACAGCACCTTACCGGTCTCCTGAAGCGGTACCACACGAATACGAAAAAAAAAAAAAAAATAGGCCTGCGCTTCAAAATGTCCTAAGCTC